>JAHZEF010000117.1:3484-7307 GCA_019422005.1 Clostridiales bacterium | reverse complement strand
CTTCTCTCTGACGCTGCGCCACACGGACGCCAACGGCGTTACCCGTACCGGGCTGGAGGGATTCCTGGTTTATGTGGTGCCGGACTTTACCGGCATGACGCTGCAGAAGTTTATGATTATTCTGATGGACGCCATGGGACAGCTGTTTTATTCCATCAGCGTGGCCATGGGGATTATGGTGGCGTATGGCTCCTATGTCAAGAAAGATACCAACCTGGTCAAATCGGTCAATCAGATTGAGATCTTTGACACGGTGGTCGCTTTCCTAGCCGGCCTGATGATTGTCCCCGCGGTGTTCACGTTTATGGGCACGGACGGAATGGCTGCGGGCCCCAGCCTGATGTTCGTCTCGCTGCCGAAGGTGTTCGGCGCCATGGGCGCGGCGGGCACGGTGGTGGGTGCGGCGTTCTTCCTGATGGTGGCCTTTGCCGCGCTGACCTCATCGGTTTCCGTGATGGAGGCCATCGTGTCGAGCGCAATGGATCGGTTTTCCTTTTCCCGCAGAAAGGCTGCGGTCGGCGTGGCGCTGGTGGTCTGCCTGGGCTATAACCGGCTGTATTTTGAACTGACGCTGCCGAACGGCGCAGTGGGGCAGATTCTGGATGTGATGGATTACGCCAGCAATTATTTCCTGATGCCGGTTGTGGCGGTGGCGACGTGCGTTTTGATCGGCTGGGTGGTCCGGCCGAAAACAGTCATTGACGAAGTTATGATCGGAGGCTGCCGGTTCGGCCGCAGAAGATTGTACGTTGTCATGATTCGGATTGTTGCGCCGATTCTCCTGATCTTCCTGCTGCTGCAATCCGTCGGTATCTTAAAGGTCTGAGCGAATAAGCAGGGCTGCGGCTGCTGTGCCGCGGCCCTGCCGTATTTTGAGCTGATTTCTTAAATGGCGTACCATATTCTCCATACCCAGCCAAATTGCTTTGTGATATCATAACAAAAAAGTGAAGGGAAAACAGGAGGGTTTTGGTATGGTTGACGAGCTTCGGAGTTACATCCTGAATCAGACTTACGCTTCGATGAGAAGGCCGTCCGGCATTGACTTTGCAGCAGAATACGCTGCGGAAAATCTGGAGCCCCGGGCCAGGGTTGCGGACCGCTTTGCCAGGATCTGCGCGCTGGAAACGCCCCTGCTGATGCCGGGGGAACGGATTGTGCTGACGCGGACCATTACGGATCCCAACGCCGTCTTCCTCAAGGAGGAGGGCCAGGAGCGCGTCGACCTGCCATGCATTTATACGAGGGAGGAATGGCTGGCGGTGAAGCAGCGGCACTTCATCCACGAGGCCGGTTTCCTGTCCAATGTCATCCCGGACTTTGCCGGACTGCTGTCCCGCGGGCTTCTGGACTACCGGGAGGAGGCGGACGTTTACGCCCGCCGGATGATCGACGCACTGATTGGCCTGACGGACCGCTATGCCGCCGCCGCGGCGGAGCAGGGGCGGCCGGACGTGGCGCAGGTTCTGGGGCAGGTGCCCAGATATCCGGCGCGGAATTTCCGCGAGGCGCTGCAGATGATCCGGATTCTCAACTTTGCGGCCTGGCTGGAGGGAAATTACCATGTAACCATGGGGCGGTTTGACCTGTATTGCTGGCCGTATCTGCAGGCGGACCTGGAGGACGGCACCGAGACGGAGGATTCGGCGCTGGAACTGCTGTGCGATTTTTTCCTGTCGCTCAACAAGGACACGGATCTTTACTACAGCATTTACCGCGGCGATAATGGGCAGAGCTTCACGCTCGGCGGTGTGGACCGGACCGGGCGGCCGGTATTCAACACGCTTTCCCGGCTCTGCCTGCTGGCCAGCAGGGAGCTGAAGGTGATTGATCCGAAGATCAATCTGCGCGTCAGCCGGGAAACGCCGCTGGAAATCTATGAGCTGGGCAGCGAACTGACCGCCGTTGGGCTGGGATTTCCGCAGTATACCAACGACGACATTGTCATACCGGGCCTTGTGCGGCTGGGCTATTCGCTGGAAGACGCCAGGGAGTATGCGATTGCGGCTTGCTGGGAAATCGTGGTGCCGGTGCTGAGCGCCGACATTATCAACGTAGGGGCGCTGTCCTTTGCAAAGGCTGTGGATCGGGCGTTTCACGACTTCCTGCCTGAGGCGGAGAGCTTTGAGGCATTTTATGGGGCAGTGGATCGTGCCATCCGGGAGGAATGCGACGCAATCACGGGGCGGATGCAGGATGTCTGGTTTCTCCCGTCTCCGCTGTATGGCCTGTTTTTCCCCTTCGATGACATTTCCCGGGGCGGAAGGTACAACAATTTTGGAATTCACGGCTCCGGAATCTCCACGGCGGCGGACTCTTTGGCCGCGATCAAGCGGTATGTGTTCGAAGAAAAAAGCATCACGCCTGCCGACTATATCGCAGCCGTGGATGCGGATTTTGAAGGCCGGCCTGAATTGCTGGCAAAGCTGCGGTACGATACCCCAAAGATGGGGAATGACGATGAGGCGGCGGACGCCATGGCGGTCCGTCTGCTGGACAGCTTTGCCGATGCACTGGAGGGCAGGCGCAACTGCCGGGGCGGCGTCTTCCGGGCAGGGACGGGCTCGGCGATGTATTACCTGTGGCATGCGGAGGAGCTGGGCGCTTCGCCGGATGGCCGCCGGAAAGGGGAGGGGCTCGGCACCAATTATTCAGCCAGCCTCTTTGCACGCAATCAGGGGCCGTTCTCCATCGTGAAGTCCTTCTGCAAGCCGCACCTGGTCCGGACGGTCAACGGCGGGCCTCTGACCCTGGAATTTCACAGCAGCATGTTTCGCAGTGCAGACGGCGTGAAAAAGCTGGCGCTGCTGGTTCGCAGCTTTGTGGAGTCCGGAGGGCATCAGCTCCAGCTGAACACAGTGGACGCCGCAGTGCTGCGGGACGCTCAGGCGCATCCGGAGAAGCATCCGCAGCTGATTGTCCGCATCTGGGGCTGGAGCGCCTATTTTGTAGAACTGGACAAACGGTACCAGGATCATGTGATTGCGCGCAATGAGTACCGGCTATGACGGGGACAGTGTTTGATATCAAGGAGTTTTCCGTCCATGACGGCCCCGGGCCGCGGGTAACGGTTTTTTTGAAAGGCTGCCCGCTCAGGTGCCGCTGGTGCCATAATCCGGAGGGACTTTCCGGAGAGCTCCAGCTGTTGTGGAAACGGACGCTCTGCAGCGGCTGCGGCCAATGCCGGACGGCGTGCGGGCATGAGGACTGCCGGCCCTTCGGCCGCTGCTGGCGGCGATGCGCGCAGGGCGCGCTGAGTGTCAGCGGCCGGCTCTGGCGGGCGGAAGACCTGGCGGAACATCTGTCCGGCTATGGGCCGATGCTGCACTCCATGGGGGGCGGAGTCACCCTGTCCGGCGGGGAGCCCCTGTACCAGTGGGAATTTGCTGCGGAACTGCTGGGGCGGCTGAAGGGCATGCACCGGGCGGTGGAAACCTCCGGATACGCCGAAGAAGCGGCATTCCGGGCCGTACTGGCGGAAGCGGACTATGTGATGATGGATCTGAAGCTGGCGGATCCCGCGCTCCACCGCAGGTATACGGGGGCGGACAACGGGCTGATTCTGCAGAATCTGCGGCTGCTGCAGCAGAGCGGAAAGCCGCACCTGCTGCGCACGCCGCTGATCCCCGGCATAACGGATACGCCGGAAAACCTGCAGGAAATTGCAAAGCTGGCCGGCGCTTCGCCGGTGGAGCTCCTGGAGTATAATTCGTTTGCGCCGGCGAAGTATGCGCTGCTGGAGCGGGAATATCCGCTGCCGGAGCTGCCGCCGCCGCGCCGGCCGGATTTGTCGGCGTTTCAGAATGCTGTGCTCAGCCGGCTG
>JAHZEF010000117.1:0-3474 GCA_019422005.1 Clostridiales bacterium | reverse complement strand
AGGACGGATCTGTGGAAAATAATTTCACAGATCCGTTTTTTTGTACATACTGTTGGGCTTGTCAGCATATTCATGGGGTAGAACAAGGCAGCCGGCGCCTGCAGAGCGCGGGGGCGGCGGCTGCCGGGCAAGGAGGAATCTGCGTGGAACAGAAAAGCATCTACGAGCAGATCGGCCTTCGCACGGACGGCAATGTATATGTGTGTGTGGTGGGGCCGGTTCGAACAGGGAAGTCAACGTTTATCAAGCGGGTCATGGAAGAATTGGTCATTCCCAATATCGATAATGTATACAGACGTGAGCGGGCCCGGGATGAGCTGCCCCAGAGCGGCTCCGGGAAAACCATCATGACGTCGGAGCCGAAATTTGTGCCGGAGGAGGCTGTGGAAATCAGCCCGGACGGCACGGCGAAGCTGTCGGTCCGGCTGATCGATTCGGTGGGCTATATGGTGGTGGGCGCCATTGGGGCGGATGAGGACGGGCAGCCGAGAATGGTCACCACGCCGTGGTACGACCATGAGATTCCCATGACGGAGGCCGCGGAGCTGGGAACCAGGAAGGTGATGGAGGACCATGGGACCATCGGCATTGTTATGACGACGGACGGCACCATCACCGATATCCCCCGGGCGGACTATGAAGAGGCGGAGGATCGGGCGATCCGGGATATGCAGGCGACCGGGAAGCCGTTTCTGGTGCTGGTCAACTCCCAGGAACCGGAGGGGGAGGCGGCGCGCCAGCTCTGTGAAAACATCAGCAGGACGTACGGCGTCAGCTGTATGGCCGTTAACTGCCTGACGCTGCAGGAAGCGCAGATTACGGAAATCCTGAAAAAGCTGCTGTATGAATTCCCCGTGTCCGAGCTCCATTTCTTCCTGCCCAGCTGGATGGAGGCGCTGGAAGCGGAGCACCCCCTGAAGCAGGCGCTGTACGACGCCATGCGCGGCAGCGCGGGGCGGATTGCCAAGATCAGCGAGGCGGAACCGGCGGTTCGCAGCATCTGCGAACTGGAAACCATAGAGGACTACCGGATCTGCTCCATCGACCTGGGGACAGGAGTGGTTTCCTGCATCCTGGACTTCCCGCAGAGCCTGTTTTACCAGATCCTCGGCGAAAAGAGCGGATTTTCCATTGGGAACGACGGCGACCTGCTGACGCTGCTGGAGCAGCTGGCGGAGACCAAGAAGAAATACGACAAGGTTTCCGACGCGCTGGACGAGGTGTGGGCGACAGGCTACGGCGTTGTCATGCCCGGCGCGGAGGATATGCACATGGAGGTTCCGGAAATTGTCCGGAAGGGAGGAAGCTACGGCGTCAAGCTGAAAGCCAGCGCGCCGTCGATCCATATGATGCGCGCCGACATCCAGACGGAGATCAGCCCCATCGTCGGGGATGAAAAGCAGTCGGAGGATCTGATCAATTATCTGCTGGGCGAATATGAGGGCAACACGGAAAAGCTTTGGGAAAGCAATATTTTCGGAAAATCGCTCTTTGAGCTGGTCAACGACGGCCTCAGCGGCAAGCTTCGGAAAATGCCGGAGGACTCCCGCTTCAAGTTCAAGGATGCGCTGCAGAAGATCATCAACGAGGGCGGAAACGGACTGATCTGCATTATCCTGTAAAAGACGGTTCCGCCGCACCGCGTGCCCGTGATGCTGCATACCGCCTGAATCCAAAAAAATAGCCGCATTGCGGCTATTTTTTTGCTGTAAGCGAAAGCCACCGGCATAGCTGGTGGCTTTCGCTCACAGGAAAGCCGGCCGGGCTCAAAGCCCGGCCGGTTTTCCCGGAACGGCCTGCCTGCAGACGATTACGGATTCAGCAGGAAACGGCCTTACAAAAAAAGACACACCAAACGGTGTGTCTTTTCCTCTGGTGGAGACTAATGGACTCGAACCATCGACCTCCTGCGTGTGAAGCAGGCGCTCTAACCAGCTGAGCTAAGCCTCCGGACTGCTTGGTTATTATAGCATATTTTCTGAAAAAATCAACTGCTATTTTTTGATCGGCGGGAAATTGAAAAGGATCACAGGTTCTGTCGTTTTTCCAACATACAGGAGGGGCGTTTTCGCGTATACTGCGGGTATGGTGCGGAAATGATACCGACGGGAAAGGAAGGATCATATGCCTTATTTGAAAAACATTGAGCAGGAAACGGTTTTAACGCTGGCAGATCAAATTGCAGTACAGCCGGGGCAGGTGGTAAGCAAAACGCTGGCCCAGAACCGGGCGGTCAGCCTGACGCTGTTTGCGTTTGACCGGGGAGAGGAGATCGGAACGCATGATTCAGCCGGTGATGCGATGGTGACTGTGCTGGAGGGGGTTGGGCAGTTTACGGTGGATGGCAGGCAGTACTGCTGCAAGGCGGGCGAGTGCTTGGTTATGCCGGCAAAGAAACCGCATGCCGTCTTTGCGCCGGAGCCGTTCAAGGTGCTGCTGACCGTTGTCTTCCCGCTGGAAGCGCCGGAAACGTCTGTTCCAATGGAGGGAAGGCCGTGAGGCGCGGCAGCTCCGTCACTGTGACGGGGAAACCGGCCTGAACGGCAGTTCCGGCCAATGGCGTGCAGCCTGCCGAAAAAGCTTCGGCAGGCTGCACGGCGTTTTGGGGATGCGGTTGCCTCCCGGAACCGGGTTCCGGGCAGCGTTTCCGGGAGAAGACGGCGTTCAGCCGCCGCACCAGCCGATGGGTGTTCCGCTGCAGTCGGAGGGCTGGCGGCAGCCGCAGTCCGGGCAGGAGCACGGCGGGGGGCAGCACGGGCGGCAGGGCGGAGGCGGGCACGGCGGTTCACAGGTGGACAGGGTGACGGCGCTGACAGGGCCGGCAGGCGTACCGGTTACGCCATTGACAACGGCGGCGACCTGATAGTAATACGTGGTATTGGCCATCAGATTGGTATCGGGGTATGAGACATCCACACTGGAGGCAATTTGCGTGAAGGGGCCTGTCGGGGAAAGGCTGCGGGTGACGACATACCGCTCTGCGCCGGGAACCGGCGACCAGGAGATGGCGATGCTCCGGCAGCTCAGGGCCCGGGCGCGCAGGTCGGTGGGAACCGGCGGCGCAATGGGCAGGGTTTCGGCAGAGACGATGGGGCTGAGCGGCCCGGTGGCTCCGCCTGCAACGGCGGCGACCCGGTAGTAATAGGCGGTGCCGGGATTCAGGCCCGTATCGCGGAAGCTGGTGCCCAGTGCGGTACCTGCGGCGATGAAGGGGCCGTCTGCCGAGAGGCTGCGGTAGATTACATACTGCGAAGCGCCCGGGACGGCAGACCAGCGCACCTGAATGTCGCAGGGGCTGATCCCCTGCGCCGTTACGTCTCCGGGGGCGGGGATGGCGGTTGTGGTTGCCGCGGCCGTGGGAGACATGGCGCCGGTACCGGAAGCGGCCACGGCGGCCACCTGCTAGCAGTAGGTGGCGCCCCGCGTGAGTCCGGGGGCGGAGTCGGTGCTTTGGGCGGAACCGGGGACCCCCTC
>JAHZEF010000116.1 GCA_019422005.1 Clostridiales bacterium | reverse complement strand
CCACCACCACCTCTACCCCCAGCGCTTTGGCCAGGCGCTCCACATGCGCGGGCAGTGCCGCCTCCCGGAGGGCCCTTCCGTCCTCCTCCATGGTCTGGGAAGCTGGCGCAGGGTCCTGCGGCGTGAACTGGTCCCTTGTGTACAGGTCGTACAGGGCGGACAGCTCGTTCCAGCGGAGCGCCTCCGGGGACCTCTCTTCCGACAGCGCCGTATCGTAATGCGCCCGCAGCAGCGCCTCTTGGGATTCCTCCGCCAGCGCCTCCAGGATCGGGCGCCATGCCGCCTCCTCCTGAACCCTCTGCAGCACCGGCCCCGCCGTGATACGCCTGTTGGCTCCAAACCCTTTGCGGGGATTGTTCCCGGCAGGGGATTGTGGTACATTATTTAACAAAATAGAGCCGTCCTCTTTTCCGGGCTGTACCGGCTGCTCCTGAACAGCGGAGGTTTGCATGGACGGCTCGGTTTCTGTGCTGACCAATTCTCGGTTGGTATTTTTGGCTCGAATATTTGCGATATATTCTTGCCCGTCCACAGTGCCGGCTGCCGCTTGCTGCACCGCCGGGGAGTTCGCCGCGGCGGCCTGGTTGATGGCGTTGACGGCGAGGTCCTGCCCGCCGCCCAGGATCAGGCCCACACCGGCGCCCATACCGAACGCCTGCGCCAGCCTCCCCGGATTTACAACGGCACCATCGTCCGCCATGGACGCCCAGGGTTTTCCACTGTCAACCAGCGCCTTCTGGGCAACACCCGAAATCAGATCTTGGATCACCTCTTCCGTTCCCTCGTCCAGGCCGGATTTCAGCCATGCCGCCAGCCGGTTCACGTCCGCACCCCGCAGCTCCCCAGGCAGGGTTTCCAGGCCGCCGCCGACCTCCACTGCACTGCCCAGCAGCGAAGACGTCAGTGCCGCCACCAGAGCCGGGCCGGCGTCTGCGCCGTTGGCAGCCGCCTCTTCATATTCACTGCCCACAGTGCTGATGAAGGAACTCCAGTACATCGGGTTTTGGGCCATTGTTCTCACGCCGGAGGATACCGCCTCTGCAATGCCGGAAGCATGCGGCGCCAGCTGTGCGACGGTGCTCCCGCCGCCTGACAGGACTGCCAGAACCGCATTGGGAAGGGCTGAAGCCGTTCCGGAAACCAGATTGGATACCACCGCTCCGGCTGTCCCATGCCGGGATGCATCTTCCGCCGCTTTCCGGGAAAGCTGATCCAGGTTCCTGCCAGTAAAATCAGCCAGCTTCTGCGTCAGGAATTTGTTCTCTGTCCCGGTTGCATCTGCAATGACGCCAGGAATCAGGTTTGCGGTCTGCGCAACCAGGTTGTTGAACACGGCCATTCCGGTGACAGCGGAGCTGCCAACCATGTCTGCATCCAAAACTGCGTCAATCGTATTGATAATCGGGTTGCCTGTTTTTGCATTTACGCGTTCATCATACTCTGCGAATTCAGACTTGGGCTTCAGAGGCGTATCCGCGCTGAAGCCGCCGCCTTCCCCGAATCCGCCGCCGAAAGCGCCGGGCCTGCGGGAATGCGCAGCGCCGTGCTCCCCGTCCAGAAAGCGCTGAACAGCCTGCGGGTAGTCCTGATACCGGACAACCCGCTGCCCGCTCTCCCCGTTCACCATCCGTTCCAGCGCCGGGTGCGGCTGCGCCGCTTCCGGCTTCCTGCGCTCCGCCGCCGTCCGGATCCCCAGCCCCTCCAGCTGCCGGCGCCGGTTCGCCATGGTCTGCCCCACGTCGATCCGCACCGGCCTGGCCGCTGCCTGCGCAGCCTTCGCCGGCTGATACCGCCCTGTGGACTGCCGCAGCGTTTTCTCAATGTCAATGTTCGCCATCTCATCCCTCCTCCTCGTCGGAAGAAACTCCGCATACGCTCCCTCCACGCAAGCGCGAAGCTCGCTGCGCTCCGTTCTTCCTCCTCCCCGTATCGCAATCGCTTTCGCTGGATTGCGATACGGTCTTTTTTTCTTCCCTCGTCCTCACAAACTCCATATCCATCCGGTCTGCAACTTGCACCGCCGACCCGGCAGGCGCAATGGTCGCGGAGCACCTTGCGCACCAGTAAGGCCGTAAAGGCTTTCAGGTTTAGGGGGTAGGATCCTTAAGGGAGGGGGGCGACTTTTTCCGGAGCCCCCTTCCCTTAAGTGCGTCTTTCCCCCCTTTCTGCGCAAACAGAAAGGGGGCCCAGCGGAGCGCCGTACTCCTATTCCCTCTGTCCTCCCAAACTCGAAGCAGACGCTTCGAGTTTGAAAGGAGGCATGACGGAATGTATGAGCTTTCCCGCTTTGCGGGGAAGCGAAGGATATGCAGTCTATGCCGACGCCGTCTTTCCCCCCTTTCTGCGCAATCAGAAAGGGGGCCCCAGCGGAGCGGTGTACTTCGCTTTCCATGTCCTCCAAAACTCGAGGCCGACGCTTCGAGTTTGAAAGGAGGCATAACGGCAGGTGCGAAGCCCGCTCTGCTCCATTCTTCCTCTGGATTGCGATACGGTCTTTCTTCTTTCCTCGTTCCCGCAAACTCTATATCCGCGCGTCTGCAGCCTGCGCCAGCTTGCCCCTCCTTTCTGTTACAGAGCCGCTCCGCTTATGATGCGAAACGGTTCATTCTTCTTCCTCCCGCCCGCTGCCGTATCAGGGCGCCGGATCACGGCAGTATAGCCGCTGTGTTCGATTACCATCGTCCCATTTCAGGCTGCGCCGTCATTCCGATGACCCCTAACTTACATTTACAGGAGGCATCCAATGGAACAGATCATTTGCAATTGTTTATTATAATAAACATTATATATGCAGTTTAGCAGAAATGAGGTGATATGTCAAGCCTTTTCGCTTATGTCTATCAACAATACGTTACAGTCAAAAAACCGGTGCGGAACCATATGCATCTCCTGCCCGGTAAACCGGCTGCAGACAGGCCGGACGCTTTCTGAACCTATTTCCTGATCTGCGCACAAAAAAACAGATTGGCATCCCCTGGGGATACCAATCTGCCTGTTATATCCTTTTTGCACGTACGCTTCTGCCAGCCATCCGCATTGGAAATAGAATCCCGGATGCAGAGGGGCCGATGTTATAAATCTTTCCGCAGAATGATGTCGGTCTGCTCGTCGTCACCGACAAAGAACGAATGCTCTGAAATTCTGTAAAAGCCATTTCTCTGATAAAACCGCATGGCTTTCGAATTGTGTTCCCATACGCCCAGCCAGATGTACCGCTTCCCGCGGGCAGCTGCAGAGGAAACAGCATGCTGCAGCAGAGTGCGGCCCAATCCCATTCCCTGTGCCCGGCGCCGGACATAAATCCTCTCCACCTCCAAAGAGGCAGGATCCTGAAATTCCGTCTGTGCAGGCGCCTCATTCAGCTTCAGGTAACCAACCGCATCCCCATCCAGTTCTGCGAAATAAAACTCAGACTCCCGTTCGGCCAGCTCCGCACGCAGCCGTTCCAGGCCGTAGGCCCGATCCAGATAAGCCTGCAGATTTTCAGGTGTATTGCTGGATGCAAAGGTCTCCCGGAAAGTGCTGCAGGAAAGCTCCCGGAGCACTGCCAGATCCTCCGGCCCGCAGGGCCTGACTGCAATCATACAACCATTCCCTTCCCGCCTCCGGCGCGCGCTGCCCTGCCTCAGGAAATCCCCTCGGACAGCATCGCAGCGGCCACCTTTTTAAATCCTGCCACATTCGCGCCAACCACCAGATTGCCCGGCGCGCTGCACTCCGCGGCAGCTTCCTCCGCCTGGTGGAAAATATTGATCATGATGTCCTTCAGCTTCTGATCCACTTCCTCAAAACTCCAGTGCGCCCGCAGGGAGTTCTGGCTCATCTCCAGGCCGCTGGTGGCAACGCCGCCGGCATTGGCAGCCTTGGCAGGCCCAAACAGGATTCCATGTTCCAGGAAATAAGCGACCGCCTCGGCGGTACTCGGCATATTCGCCCCCTCCGCCACAGCCGTTACGCCGTTCGCGACCAGCAGCCTGGCACTCTCCAGATCCAACTCATTCTGCGTGGCGCAGGGAAGCGCGATATCGCAGGGAAGCGACCAGATCCCGCGGCAGCCTTCCACATACCGCGCCCCGGGCACCCGTTCGGCGTACTCGCGGATCCGTCCGCGTTCCACTTCCTTGATCTGCTTGACAACATCCAGGCGAATTCCACCCTCATCCACAATATAGCCCTGAGAATCGGACATCGCAATCACCCGGCCGCCCAATGCTTGTGCCTTTTCCACAGCATAAATCGCCACGTTGCCGGAACCGGACACAACGATGGTCTTCCCCTCCACGGAATCCTGCTTCAGACAGCGGAGCATTTCCTGGGTAAAGTACAGCAAGCCATAGCCTGTGGCCTCGGTCCGCGCCAGGCTTCCGCCGAAGCGCAGGCTTTTGCCGGTCAAGACACCAGTGAACTGGTTGCGCAGGCGCTTATACTGGCCAAACAGATAACCGATCTCCCGGCCGCCCACACCGATATCTCCGGCAGGGACGTCGCACCGTTCACCGATATGCCGGTAAAGCTCCATCATAAACGACTGGCAGAACCGCATAATCTCGTTGTCGCTCTTGCCCTTCGGGTCAAAATTGGAGCCGCCCTTGGCGCCGCCCAGAGGCAGGGAGGTCAGGCTGTTTTTAAACACCTGCTCAAACCCAAGGAACTTGATAATGGAAGCATTGACCGACGGATGAAAGCGAAGCCCGCCTTTATAGGGGCCGATCGCGGCATTGAACTGCACGCGGAAGCCGCGGTTGACACGGACGCGCCCCTGATCATCTTCCCAAGTCACACGGAACGTCACCATGCGGTCCGGCTCCACCAGACGCTCCATAATCCCAGCCCGCTCCAGCTCGGGATGCATCTCCACATAAGTTTCCAGCGATTCAAAGACCTCGCCCACTGCCTGCAGAAACTCGGGCTGGCCGGGATTGCTTCTGACCGTGTCGTCATAAACACGTTTTAAATAAGCGTTTTGCAGCATAAGCCACTCCATTCCATTGCATTTGTGCAATATTACAAGTATTTAATCCCTTCCTCTCTTTTATTATAGCGTCCGGCGCCCGCCTGCACAATTGTTAATACAGCCAAAATCCAACTGCTTCAACTTTTTTCGCGTGTGCAATATGCTTTTATCTATTAAAGCGCATGCTTTCTTCCGTTCCAATTTCTTTCTTTATCCGTAAAATTAATGAATTTCCCAACAAATCCGAGCAGAATCCCCATCCGGCATTCCGAACCTGTCCGTGCCGCAGGCCGCGCCCGCCGGTATGTCCGGAGCCTCCGCATCGCTTTGTGCAACTTGTCCACCACATCTGGAAACCACCGAAGCATCTGTCTCCCTCAAAAGGACATACGCTGTCGAACAGGCTGCGGATCCAAACCGGCAGGCCGGCCGGCGTTTTCCGGGTTCCGGATGATCTGTCAAAAAAAATGTTTTTTGGCCTTATTTTTTTGTTGCAATTTCCAGCACACAGGAGTAGAATGGTATTACAATTCAAGATTGGTAGCTGTAACGAAGTGCTGCGCGCACGGGCTGCAACTATCACTCAGCGTGTGCGCCTGAGTGTTTCAAACCAAATTGGTTTGAAACACTTTTTCTTATCCGGAATCCACCCACAACCATGATATTATTTTAAGGAGGCAGGAGCATGTACTTACTCACAAACGGCAAACTCATCACGCGGGATGGCGACAATCCCTATTTTGAACATGGCGGCGTCGTCTTTGAGGGGACTTCCATTGTCGAGGTCGGAACGGAAGCCGACCTCCGGAAAAAATATCCCCAGGCCGAACTCGTGGACGCCAGAGGCGGCGTCATCATGCCGGCCTTTATCAACGCCCACACGCACATTTACTCCGCTCTGGCCCGGGGCCTTTCCATTTCCGGCTACAATCCCACCAACTTTTATGAGGTGCTCGACGGCCAGTGGTGGTACATTGACCGGCATCTGACGCTGGCGGGCACCAGGGCCTCCGCAGACGCCCTGTATCTCGACTGCATCAAGCAGGGCGTCACCACTATCTTTGATCATCACGCATCCTACTGCGAGATCCCCGGTTCCCTGTTCCAGATCGCCGACTCGGCCCGGCAGTTCGGAATCCGTTCCTGCCTGTGCTACGAGGTCTCTGACCGCGACGGCGAGGAAAAGTGCCTGCAGGCCATCCGTGAAAATGAGGAGTTTATCTCCTACTGCCAGCGGGAAAAGGATCCCATGCTGGCGGCCATGTTCGGCGGCCATGCCCTCTTCACCATTTCCGATCGGACCTTTGAGCGGATGGTGGAGGCCAACAACGGACGCACCGGCTTCCATATCCACGTCTCCGAGGGCATGAACGACGTCTATGACTCCCTTCAGAATTATGGCAGGCGTCCGGTTCAGCGCCTGCAGGATCACGGGATTCTCGGGCCGCAGACCATTCTTGGCCACTGCATTCATGTCAACACCGCCGAAATGGAACTGATCCGGGAAACCGGCACCATGTGCGTCAACAACCCCGAGTCCAATATGGGCAACGCCGTGGGCTGTTCCCCGGTCCTGCAGCTCTTCCGCCATGGTATTCTGGTGGGCCTCGGCACAGACGCCTATACCAACGACATGCTGGAATCCTTGAAGGTCGCCCTGACCATTCAGCGCCACAACGCCTGTATGCCCAACGTCGGCTGGTGCGAGGTCACCGATATGCTGTTCCGAAACAATGCAAAAATCGGCGCCAGATACTTTGACGCACCGCTGGGCGTTTTGAAGCCCGGCGCCGCCGCCGATCTCATCGTCATGGACTACAAACCGTTCACGCCCTTCTCCGACGCCAACATTGACGGTCACATGCTCTTCGGCATGACGGGGCGCCAGTGTCAGACCACCATTGCCGCCGGCAGAATCCTGATGAAGGACCGGGAGCTGATCGGCATCGACGAAGAGGCCGTCAATGCGCATATCCTGGAGGAATCCAAGAAGCTGTGGGGCGAACTGAACCACACCGTTTATTGATGACAGAGGAGGAAGTATCATGTCTGAACGAATGACCCCCATCCCCTTCCGGCGTTTGATGCGCTGGATCACGGCAGAGCATCAGCGGGAAGGCTCCGTATTCGGCGTCCATCGCCCCTATACGGCAGGCCAGAAATCCCTTCCGATCTTCGGGGAGCGGATTGAAACGCCGTTCGGACCCGCGGCGGGCCCTGCCACGCAGCTGGCGCAGAATATCATTGCCGGCTATTACAGCGGCGCGCGCTTCTTTGAGTTGAAAACTGTCCAAAAGATGGATGGCCCGGAACTGGCGGCCTGCATCAGCCGCCCCTGCATTCTGGCCGAGGACGAGTGCTACAACTGCGAATGGTCCACCGAAC
>JAHZEF010000115.1 GCA_019422005.1 Clostridiales bacterium | reverse complement strand
TGCGGGTTTTGAACTCCCACTGCCCCTTTTCCGCATTCCAGGTGACAATGCCCTCGTAGAAGCCGCCCAGCTTTGCGCCGTAGGCCTTCTCGTTGCCGGTGCCGCTCTTGAGCGCCTGCGTCAGATCCTTGACCGTATCCTTGACATACGTTCCCGAAATCACCTTATAGATGTCCATCGGCCCGGGCAGGAAGGAAGTCTTATCCGCCGCCTGATCGATCATCACCTTATTTTCGCTCTTGCTGTCGCCCATGCCGTCGAATCCGGCCGTCACCAGGAACTGCCAGACGCCGGGATTCGCCGTGGGGTACAGCGCCATGGTCAGCGCAGAGCTTTCGATGTTCAGCTTGGACAGCAGATTCATGGTGCCCGGCGCAGCCATTTCCCCGCCCTGGTTATAGTTGGGGCTGGAGGTGTCTGTGCCGTACCCGCCGTCGTCAAACATGTCGTCCAGCGCCCCGTTGAGGCCCGGGTCGCTCTCCAGATCCGGCAGGCCCACTGCGTTCATCATCTGGAATGCGGTATCCCGAACCAGCAGCGTGGTGCCGTCCCGGCCGATGAGCTTCATCTTCGGCCGCATGGTGTCGCCGGTTTCCAGATCCAGCCCGTCGCGGAATGCGTAGACATTTTCGGAAACCGCGATATCCGAGAAGGGATACCGGGTCACATCACTGGTCCGCTGGCCCTGGAGCCGGTTATTGTGCTCGTCGGTCAGATATACGTCGTACTGCCCTTCCGCAGCCGTGGCCGCGTCCTCCCCCCACCACAGGACCGTGGTGGTCAGGTCCATTTCCGGGAAATAGTCGCTGACGCCGATGATCTCCGAATAATTCAGCACCGGGGACGCCACCTGGCCCGGCTTTTTATACTGGGCGGTCTGGGTGGCGATGAAGGGTTTCTCCCGCTCGTCCTCCGGCACCTTGGTTACCATCAGTGCGCTGGTGGTAAAGGCCACGGAATCCTCCTGGCTCACCGCCCCGTCCACCTTGATGTACAGCGGATAATAAGCGTCCCCCGGCGTGCGCGCGATGAAGACATAGTCCAGCTGATCCGCCGCAGAAAGCTCCTCGTCATGGCTGTCAGTCCAGAACTTGGTGGGATCCATAGTGATGACCAGGTTGCCGTCTTCCCGGAGTTCCACGGGGCTGCCGACTATCATGGTTTCCTCACAGAGCTTCCCGTTTTTATAAACGCCGCCGCTGATGGTCAGATCCCCCTCATAGGGCTGGCCGCTTTCCTCCAGCAGGAACAGGCTGACCCGGCTGGCCGGCCGCAGGCTGAAGGCGTTGACAGGATACAGCTCCAGCCTGGAGGGGTCGGCCTCTGAGGAGATAAGCTTTTCCCGGTAGATGGTTCCCAGGTACAGGTCGTCGCCTGCGCCGGATTTCAGCGTGACGTCGCTGGCAATCCCCTTTTCCTCATAAATGGCGATTTCGCCCTGCGCGTTGGTCTTCAGCGTCTTTTCGTCGCCCGCGCCGTTGGTGTAAGTCAGTTCGGTCTCCCTGCGGGGGAAGCAGTTGAACACATACAGCTTATCCTGCAGGGTTTTGACTGTGACGTCAAGCGTGGTCTGTTCGCCTGTCTTGGCGTGGGTGGCCGTAATGGTGGTCTCGCCGTCGTTCTGGCCAACCAGCATAAACTCCGAGGAGGGCCGGAAGGTGGAATAGTCATATTCCCGGATATCGTTGTAAACGCCGCCCTGCTGGAAGTTGAGGTTGGCCGCGTTGTTGTCACTGCTCTCCCAGGCAATCTGATCGTCGACGCTGCTCCATTGATAGTCCCCGCTGTTGATGCCGACGGTGCTCTGCAGGTTCGCTTCCTCCCGCACCTTCTCCACATTTTCAGTCGTCGTCTGGTTGACCGCAGGATTTTGGCTGTTGTCCATGAGAAGGCCGTCCGTCTTCTGCCCGTCCACCACAATGTCCAGCGCGCCGCTTTTGTACACATACAGGACAAAGGAATCGGAGGAGTCCACCGTATCCTGCGGATTGCGCGCCTGCATGGTGACAATATAGATATCCCGCAGGCTGTCCGCCCCCACCTGGTCAATGGGCAGCTCCAGGCTGCCGGTTTCAGACAGGGCGGTTCCGCTGTCGCTCAGAAGCTGCTGATTGTTCTTGACCACCGTATAGCTGTATGTCACGCCGTTGGTCGTATCTCCGTTTTCAAACCGCCAGGAAATGGTCTTTTTCCCATCCTGAATGCTCTCATCGGAATCGGTGATAAAGTAAGTATCCAGCGTCTCAAAGCGCGGCACCACCGGCTTGGCCTGGGTGATGATGGGCGCAAGGGTAAGCAGGGTCTGTCCCGGGTAGTCCGGGTGGTCGCAGGAGACGGCCACCGTATAGGCAGGCACGGCGTCCGCGGAAATCTCCTTCAGCAGGTCGCCGGGGATCACCACGCTGTTGATGAAGACGCCGTCCCCGTCAACGCCGTCGACCGTCGTCTCCCAGACGCTTTGGGCATCCGCCAGTTCGTCCTCAGTCACCAGGCCCTCATAGAATGTTACCGAGTAACGGGCCACCTGACCCTTCTTATCCAGCTTGTAGGTCACGTTGGTGTTCCAGGAGACCGTGGTATCCGTATAGACGGAGGTGGTCACCGAGCCGGGAATCTGCAGGAACGGCTCGCCGCCGTCCACCACCTCGAAAACAGGGGTCTGCGCCGTCAGCGTCGTGCCCGCGCCGTCAACCGAGGCCGTAAACGATACCTGGCCCTCTTTGAACGCTGTCACCTGGCCGTTTTCATCAATGGAGGCAACGGCCGGATCGCTGCTGGCCCAGACAATTTTCCGCTGCGGCTGCAGGCTCTCCAGCGGCGGCGTCACCGTGCAGGTCAGCCGGGGCGGCTTGTTGAAGTAAATCACGTTTTCCGCCGGATAGCTTTCCTCGTCAAATGCAATGGCTTCGGCAAAGGTTCCCACCGACACCGTCAGATCCACGTATTTCCCCTGGCCCAGGACAGGGGAAAACTTGCCGTCGCTCCCCTTCAGGAACAGCTCCACCCGCGTCACGGCCGGCTGGTCAGACAGGTTCCGCGGCAGCGTCACCGTGCCGGCCAGCGTATCCTCCTGGGCCACGCCGCTGATCCGCAGCCAGTCCACATCCAGGAAGGTGGCGCCGCCGTCGGCCGACAGCTTGATGTTGTCCAGCGCATCCGGCTGCATGACCCAGTCTGAGAGCTCCGTGTCCAGCTTGATCTGCACAACGGCGTCTCCCCCGTCAGCCTCCAGAACCGGCGTCTCACAGGAAACAGACAAAAAGGTATTCTGCCGGGAAGTGACCAGTTTGGCGCCGGTAAAGGGGCGGTTGGTGCTGTCATCCGGGCTCATCCATTTGCCGACGGCATCCTTGACGCTCCGGATCGTGGTAATCGTAACATTGGCGGCGTCCTTGTCCTTTACCGGATAATACAGGGTGCGCCGCGTGCTGAGCGTCGCCGGCGTCCCATCACTCAGCGTCGTGCCGTTCACAATGTACCGGATTTGATTGGTCGGATCGGAATCGCTCTTCACCGGCTCGCTGAAGGTCACGGTCACCGGGATCTTCTGGCCCGGATAATAGGTGCCGTCCGGCACCTTCACATCCACAATCGTCGGGTTCTCCCAATCCACAAAATAAAGGCCGCGGATATATTGGTTATAAAACTCCGTATTATCCGGGCTGTGCGTCACAGTGGCCTCGCCGGAAACTGCGGAGGCATTCAGGAGGCGTGTCTTCATCTCATCGGTCAGACGCATGGCCCCGCGAATAATTGAACTTTGCCCGCCCGGCCCCTGGGTCATCTGCCCCAGAATCTGGTCGTCCACCTTAAACGTGATATTTGTCGTCACATAGGGCTCATGGAAAGCAGGGTCATGGGCAAAGACCAGATGGGTGGCAATCCCGTCAGAAATCGCCTGCTTCAATTCCGTGCTCAGCGACAGCGGATTGATGACAATTCCATACGGCTGAGTGGGGGCGGGATTAAAAAACTTCGAACTTCCGCCGCCGTCAACGCTTCCCTCTTTGCTGTAGGCAATCAGGAACGTCTCCCCGCCCTCTGTATCATTGGCCGCAAAGGTCGAAGACTTTTGAATATCGACCTGCACGGTATTCGCATCGTAACCGTTGTCAAACAGGATATTCTGCGCGTTATACAGCTCGATGGCATAGGAAATATCACCGTTCCAGCGGTTTGTATTGTCGGTCTTTCCGGTGACGGTGATGGTCTTGGAGGTCTCTCCCGGCGCGAAGGTGACGGTGGTCTCCGGCACGGACTGGTAATTGACCCCCGCCAGGGCGCTGCCGTCCACGGTCCGGTAAGTAAAGCTGGTGGCGTAGTCCAGCTTGGGCTGCGTGACGGTGAAGCTGGCGTTGGCGCCGTTGTTGGTCTTGACCAGCGAGGCGGATACCTTCAGCCGGGCCGAATGGTTATAGGACGTCCCCGCCGCCAGCACGCTGACGCCGCCGTCCGCCCCGGACATGGCCGCCAGTTCCTCCGCGGAATACGCGCCGTCCTCCAGCGTCAGTTCAATGCCGGTGGTTCGGAGCTGCTGGAGAATGGAGTCGTATTCCGCGCGCTGCTGCTCCGGCAGCTCTTCCGGCGGAGGGAAGCTGTCGGCAAACGCCTGGATGGCGTCCTCAATCTCCACCATGGTTTTCAGGTTTTCCAGCGTGACCTGGATACCGTCGATGTCCACCGTGCGGCTCAGATCCACACCCGGCTCCGCCAGCATCCGGCGCACCCGGTCCAGAGTCCATTCCTCGCCGTCCAGCAGGATCGTCCCCTGGGTCACAAGCCCTTCCACAGAGCTTCCGATCTCCTCCAGCTCCGGCGCGGCGCCCTGCCCGCCGCTCTCCGGCATCTGGTCGGGAAGCTTCGCTTCCTCCGAGACCACGCCCAGCGACTGCAGCTCCCTGAGCTTTTCCTCCGCCGTTTTGCCGGTGTCGCGCAGCAGCCGTTCAATCTGCTCCAGCAGGCGCTGATTTTCTTCCGCGGGATTTTTCGCGGTCAGCTCCATCAGGGCAAACGCCGGCGTAGCGGTTCCGCACAGCAGAGACACCGCCAGGCCGACCGAGACGACGCTTCTGGCCGTCTGGCGGAGCTGCTTGCCGCGCTCTTCTTTCTTTCCCATACCGTTTCCTCCTCAACCTTTCCAACATTCGGGCACAGATTCAGACACCGGCGCCGGCGGACGGACCGCGGCAGAGGGGTTCATGCGGCTGCAGGCAGCCGCATGCGGGGGGCGCCCCCCGCAGCCTTTCAGGCAGGTTCTGCCGTTCCGTCGGCCGGAAACCTGCAGAATTTCCCCAGTATCTTACTCTGCAGACAGTATAGCAGGGCAAGCGCAACAAATCCGCAACAAAAAAGAGCCCCTGTCGGAAAAACAGGGGCTTCCTTCCGCCTGTCAGACATACGCGCCTGACAGGCTCCACAGCTTTCAAACTGTCCGGGAACCTTTTTAAATTGCCTCCCGGTATGTGAAAACCGGTTCTTTTTCGGATCCAATGATCTCCGCTGTTCCGTGAGGGGAACCGTTTTGCGGCGATTGGCCGCGGCGAATTGCCTTCCGCAGGAAACCGGGCCGCGTCCCTCTATTTCAAGCGGCTTTCCAGAAGCCCTGCGGAGAACTCCGCCCAGCTGTAGCTGGGCAGGTAATCATGCCGGTAGCTGTTGACTGCCTGCGGGTCGCCCTGCAGAAACCGGTAGCTGTCGCAGTCCAGCTTTTCCGGAACAATGGCAAGCCGGTTATAGCTTTTCTCCAGGATCTCTCCGATCCCCGCCTCCCGCAGCGTCGCCTGCAGTTCCGCCACAATGGTGCGGAAATAACTCTTCTGCCGTTTGTTCCCCACCGCCTGATCCTCCCACAGAGCGGCGCAGGCGTCGTTGTTGGTGACGCCCGCGCCCCGCCGGTCGATCAGGAACGCCAGAAGCTCCTTGGCTTTGGAACGGCCAAACTGCAGCGGCTTGCCGGAAACAAACACTTCAAACCCGCCGAACGTCTGCACAGTCACCCGGCTCCTGACGCCGCGCGGCCCATAGAGGAACGTCAGTTCCCGCAGGATCGCCTCTTCCGTGACCGGCTTGAGCAGATAACCCGTCGCATGGATCTGGAACGCATCCACTGCGTATTGGTCATAACTGGTAACAAAAATAATGTGCAGATCCGGCTGCAGTTCCTTCAGGCGCATGGCAAGGGTCAGGCCGTTGACGCTGCCCAGCTCAATATCCAGAAACGCTGCGTCGAGCTGCTGCGCGCCGGCAAACTCCACGGCTTTGCTGGGCAGCGTAAAACCGTACAGCTCCGCCTGTGGATCCGCCCTGCCCATCGCCAGCTTCAGAGCCTCCAGCGCCAGCGGCTCATCGTCCACCAGCAAATATCTCACTGCGCTCCCCTCCCTTTCGGAATGGCGATTGTCGCCGTTGTCCCGGCTCCGTCCTCGCTGCAGATCGTCAGCGTACCGCCGCACATGGAAGCCAGCCGCTTCCGCACATTGGAAATGCCGATATGCGGCCGCCCTTCCCCGTCCTCCGCGCCGTCGGTGAACCCGACGCCGTCGTCCTGCACCGTGATTTCATAAGCCGACGCCGTTTCCCGGGTGCGGATCAGGACGCAGCCGCCTTCCTCCCGCCTGCAGACGCCATGGCGCACCGCATTTTCCACCAGCGGCTGCAGCACCAGCGGCGGAAGCGCAAAGTCCCGCACCGTGATTTCATAGCGGATCTGCAGGCGCTCCTGAAAACGCCTCTTTTCCAGCTGGAGATAGTGCTGCGTGTGCTCCAGCTCCTGCGCAAACGGAATGGGCTGCCTGCTGCTGAGCGCCTTCATATTCCCGCGCAGGAACTGGGAAAAATCAGAAATGGCCGCCTTGGCCTGCGGCGGGTCCGTATCACACAGGTGGCTGATTGCAAACAGCGCATTGTACAGGAAGTGCGGCTGGATCTGGCTGAGGGTAATGGCGATCCTGGACTCCGCCAGTTCCTTTTTCTGCCGCTCCGCCTGCAGCTCCCGCTCCGACTGAATATTGATGAAAATCAGCAGCAGCGCCATGGTGGTTCCCGTATTCAGAAGTGCAATGCCGTAATTGCACATCTGGATCACCTCCATGACAATCGGCAGGATGATATACTGGGACAGCGTCCAAAAGTCCCGATAGGTCAACACCTTCCGATACGTCACAAACAGGGCCACGTCGACGGCGTAAATCCCAAAGGTGATCGCCTGCGACGCCAAAAACCAGCTTCCCCGCTGATACAGGTTCCTTTCGTCGATCCGGAAGAACACGCCGTTCCGGATTGAGAACAGGCAGCCGAGCAGATAGAAGACGCTCAGCAGTACGGCCAGCCTCCAGAAAATTTTAGCCACCCTGACCCGCGGCGACAGATACTCCACCAGATAGGCCGTAAACGCCA
>JAHZEF010000114.1 GCA_019422005.1 Clostridiales bacterium | reverse complement strand
CCGCGGTTCCCCCGCGCGTTTGATCCACACCAGTTCATTCACCGGGGACTCCGCGGATTTCACGCCGGGAACCACCCGGACGCCATGAATCCTGGGATTCCGGAAGCAGCCCATGGTCCATTTGCTCACGAACAGCAGCGCGTCCGTTTTCAGCAGGAACCGTTCGCAGGCGCTGACAGAATTAAAAAATATCAGCTTCTCGGTATTGAAATGTACATTGGTGTTGTCAAAATACAGATCCTCTTTGGCCTGGGCTTCCATGTCCAACACCAGCTGAAAGCATCCCTCAGCCTCGGAAAAGGAAATCTCTTCCCGCTCATAATAGGGAGACTTTGGCCCAATGCAGGCGTAAACCTCCGCCCTGTCGATGACAAACTGATTCAGCCGCTTGGCCTCGGTATGCCAAAGGAAGGTTTTTGCATCCGAATCGCTGCGCACAAACAGGCCCAGATCCACGGCCCCGCTCAGCAGCAGGCCGGTCACAGCGTTGCGGTCGGTTTCCACCAGGTTGTAATGGATCCGCTTGCTCCGGTTGAGCTGATACGTTTTCAGCATCAGGTCGTAGACAAAATCCAGCTGCTGAGAGGCCAGAAACAGCCTGGATTTTTTTGTGTCCGTCAGATGCTTCTGATGGGAAAATGTGCTTTCCAGCACCCGGGCCGCTGTCAGCACACCCCGTGCATAGTGGATGAAGCTTTTCCCCTCCGGCGTCAGCTCCACGCCGCGGGCCTTCCGAATCAAAATCTGAATCCCATACTCCTGCTCCAGCTGCATGACTGATTTGGTCAGGCTCGGCTGGCTGACAAACAGAAGCTGGGCCGCCTTTGATATGGAGCCGCATTCTGCGATCTTTACAATGTATTCCAGCTGCTTCATCTGCACGCCGTACACCCCCTTGCGGCCGGCCTCCTGAACGGCGCCCGGCCTCTGCCATCATAAAGCGCCGGCAATGCCTTGTCAATATCCACCTATGCGTATTGGTTATGACATTTGCACAACACATTTCGATTCAACTTGTTTATTTCTGATCCCGCCGGCATAATTTTTCTAAATCTGATTGCAAAAATTCGTATATATTTCCAAATATTTTTGATCCCGCCAACGATTCAGCCTATCGGGCCCTCCCCGCAGCTTCAGTAATGTACGGTTTCCGGTCTCCGGGGGATCCTTCTTCCATTTTTTCCGTAACACAGCTGCCGAACGGATCGTTTCCCCTTCTTGCTTCCCATTCCTTTTGGTTATGCCTTATGGATAGAAGATCGATATTTGTCGCCGGCACCCATTGGTGATATAGTGAATTCAGGAACAATATCCCATTTTCTTTTTATCTATTTTGCACAATTTTCACATGCACATTTGGGTAATCACACAGAAGGCGTTGGTTTCCCCCGGAAAAGACGCCGGCAGAAACAGGCTGCAGAATGAACAAGGAGGAACTGAAATTGGCAGAGTATTACGACGTTTACAACAAGGATCTCTGGAAGGATCCGTCCTACAGGCTGATGGACAAATTCTCCCTGAAGGGGAAAAAGGGGTTTGTCACCGGCGGCGGCGGCGGTATCGGCCGCAGCACGGCGGCCGCCTGGGCGGAAGCCGGCGCCGACGTGGCGCTGGTGGATATCCCCGCTGCCAGAGAACGCGTGGAGGCCACGGCCAGGGAGATGAGCGAAAAATACGGCGTCAGGGTCATCGCCCTGTACTGCGATGTATCCGACAAGGCGCAGGTCGATCAGCTGAGGGCTGATCTTGTGAAAGAGTTCGGCACAGTGGACATCGCCCATATCAACGCCGGCGTCTGCCTCATGGGCGACGACATCGACGTTTCCTGGGAGACCTGGAAAAAAACCATCGACATCGACCTCAACGGCGCATTCCTGACGGCGCAGGCCGCCTACCAGATCATGCGGGAGCACGGCCACGGCGGCTCCATCATCATGACCTCCTCCCTCTCCGGCTACAACGCCAACTTCATCGGCGGCGGCCCGTCCCCCGTCTGCGCTTACGGCACCGCCAAGGCCGGTATCTCCCAGATGGCCCGCTACATGGCCGCCGGCCTGGCCCCCTACGGCATCCGCGTCAACACCATCAGCCCGGGTTATGTGTGGTCGGGCATTCACGAGGGCGTCATGGACAAGGCAGGCCACGACATGTGCCTGGAAGTCGTTCCCATCAAGCGCTTCGGCACCCCCGACGAGCTGCACGGCGCGCTGCTGTTCCTGGCCAGCGAGGCCTCGTCCTACATCACCGGCATCAACATCCCCATTGACGGCGGCTACTCTATTTTCTAAATCAGAAAGGAAGGAATCCCAACCATGGCCAAAGTTTACATCGAAAACGTGCGTGATCTGGTGGCAAAGGCCGGCGAAATCCGTGAAAAACTGGCGCTCTGCACCCGCCGGATCGGCAATGTCCACATCGGCGGCCCCATGTCCGCCACGGATATCACCACGGCGATCTATTATAAATACATGGGCTTCGACCCCGAGAACCTGGACGATCCCAACCGCGACCGCTTCATCCTCTCCAAGGGCCACAACGGCGTTTTGCTCTACACCATCTTCTGCGATATGGGGATCTATGATCTGGATCTGCTGCTGGACACCTACAACACCATCGGCCATCCCTTCGGCGCGCACCCCAACCACAAGCGGGTCAAGGGCATCGAAGTCTCCTCCGGTTCCCTGGGCCACGGCCTCAACTGGTGCTGCGGCATCGCCCATGCCAACGCCGACAGGGGCATCCGGGCCCGTATCTGGACTCTGCTGGGCGACGGCGAGATGGAAGAGGGCTCCAACTGGGAGGGCATCCTGTACGCCGCCTCCCACAATCTGGGCAACATCGTCGCGGTCGTGGACTTTAACCACGCCTCCGCCGCCTTCGAGATGGGCCAGAACAACCGCTGGGGCAGGAAGGGCGGCCCGGAGGGCATGGCTGACTGCTTCCGCGCGTTCGGCTGGAATGCGGCCGTCATCGACGGCACCAGGATGGCAGAGATCGACAAAGCGCTGTCTGAACTGCCCGAGCCCACGGCCGACGGCAAGGGTACGCCCACCGTCATAATCAGCAGCACGATGAAGGGGCAGGGCGTCCGGTTCATGGAAGAGCGCCCCTGTGCATACCACATCGCCGGCTTCGACGATGAGCACTATGAACTGGCAATCAGGCAGATCCGGGAATACACGGCTGAAAGACTGGCGGAGGTGTAAAGAATGGGTGGATTTAATTTTTGCTGCGGTGACATGGGGCCTGCAATGGAGGCCAAGGGCACCGTTACCAACGAGATTCTCGAAATGATCGACGACGACCCCAGGGTCTGTTATATCAACGCAGACGGTACCGGCAACGGCGGCCGCGTGCAGCAGAAGCAGCTGCAGTTCCCCAACCGCATTTTGGATGTGGGAATTCAGGAAATGAACATGGTGACCATCGCCGCCGGCCTGGCCAAGGAGGGCTATATGCCCTATGTTCAGACCTTCGGGCCCTTCCTGTGTGTCCGCGCCCTGGATCAGATTCACAACGACGTGGCCTACAACGACTACCCCGTGCGTCTGATCGGGACCCACGCCGGCCTGTCCTCCGGATATGGCCCGACGCACAATACCATCATTGAATTCGGCGTCATGAACGCCCTGCCGAATATGACCATGATCGCCCCCTGTGACGCGGAACAATGCAAAAAGGTCCTGCGCGCTTCTCTGAATTATGAAAAGCCCATCTACATCCGGATCCCCCGCGGCGAAGAGCCCCTGGTCTATCAGCAGGATTACGACTACCATTATCAGATCGGCAAGGCCAACGTCATTCAGGAAGGCACCGACCTGAACATCATCGGTACCGGCATGGGGGTTCACAGCGCAGTGCAGGCCGCCCGGAAGCTGGAAGAGCAGGGTTACAGCGTAGGCGTCATTGACATGCACACCATCAAGCCCATCGACAAGGAGGCCATTATCCACGCTGCCAGGATGAGCGGCAACCTCATCACCGTGGAGGATCACAACATCCTCGGCGGCCTGGGCAGCATTGTCGCCGACGTGCTGATGGAGGCCGGTGTTTTCGCCAGGCTGAAAAAAATCGGCGTGCCCGACACCTTTGTGGAATTCGGTTATCCTGAGGAGCTGTATCCGTATTACAATATGGACGGCGCCGGCGTGGCAAAGGTCGCATTGGAAACGCTGAAATAATTCCACCACAGGATGTCTGCGGGGAGCGGCCCCCGATCCGTAAACAGACCGCGGCCGGCCGTTCCCCGCCATTTGAAAGCGGGAGGGTATCAACACCGAATGAAACAGCTGTATATCACCTCTGTCCGCGACTTTGAGCGCGGCACCATGGGCACTGTGGAGGCCCGCGAGGTCCCGATCCCGGAGCCGGCGGCGGACGAGGTTCGCGTCAAAGTGGCCTATTCCTCCATCTGCGGCTCCGATACGCACACGCTCACCGGCCATCTGGGTGAATTCGAGGAAACCACCAGGGCCATGCTGCCCATGCCCTTCGGGCACGAGGTCTCCGGAATCATCGACAAGGCCGGCCCCAGGGCCGAGGCGCTGGGATATCATTCCGGGGATCCCGTGGTTGTCAACTACGCCAAATACTGCCACGCCTGCGACAACTGCCGCAGCGGCCATGAAAATCTGTGCGTCAATATGCAGTTCTGTATGAACGGCTTCGCGGAATACGCAGTTTATCACGTGTCACAGGTCTTCAGGCTGCCCGACGGCTGCGACCTGCTGACCGCTTCCCTGATCGAGCCGCTGACCATCGCCATCGCCGCAGCCGAGCAGGCAAACATCTCTTACGGCAAATCTGTCGCAATTATGGGCGCCGGCGGCCTGGGGCTGATGCTGGTGCAGCTGGCCCGCCTGGCCGGTGCGGCAACGGTCACGGTTTTTGATCTGGTTGCGGAAAAGTGCGAACTTGCAAAACGGCTCGGCGCCGATTTTGCCTTTGATCCGCGGGAGGCCGGCGTCATCGAGAAGGCCGTCGCCTGCGCCGGCGGCAAATACGACTGCGTGCTGGAGGGAACCGGCGCTGTTTCGGCCGCTGAACTGGCCCTGCAGCTGCTCGCCCGGAACGGCGACGGCGTCTACTTTGCCATGTACGGCAAGGATCCGATTCTGAAAGTGAATCTGCACAACGACTTTTACTGGGATCAGAAGCATCTGCACGGCGTCATTATGGGAGCCGGGCTGTTTCCCAAGGCCATCCGCCTGGCCCGCAGGCTCGATCTGCACTCCATCATCCAGCGTGTGCATCCCCTGAGCCGGTATGAACGGGCCTTTGAAGACCTGTACACCCGGAAATTCGCCAAAATTGTATTGAAAATGGACGAATAATTGCGCGGGGCGTCCACCGCCGGCCGGATACCCGGCCGGCCCGGCGTACGGCGCGCCTCAAACGCATCCGACGCCCGAACCTATGGAGAAAGGAGAAAGGCCAGCCGTCTCCGATCCGGCTGGCCGTTACGACAATGAATCAAGAATCCACTGCCGCTTCTCCCGCCAGGGAGCAAACCTATTATCATGGCGGAAAGGCCGTTGCCCGGAAGTTCGCATTTGCTTCCGGCGAACTCGTATACAACCTTCCCTGGATGCTGGTCAGCTCCTATCTCGCATTTTTCATGACCGACGTTGCCCTGATCCCCGCGGGCGCCGTTTCCATTCTGTTCCTGGTCTGCCGCATCTGGGACGCAGTCAATGACCCGATGATCGGCTCTCTGGCCGACCGTACCAAAACGAAGATGGGCCGGTATCGCCCCTGGATGCTGGGCGGCGCCATCGGCCTGATCCCGATGGTGATCCTGCTGTTCTGGGCGCATCCCGATTGGTCCGTCGGCGCCCGCACGGCATACGGCTGCATCCTGTACTTTGTCACCGTCGTCGCCTCCACCTCGTGGAACATCCCGTATGCCGCCCTGAACGGCGTAATTTCACCGTACCCCACGGAGCGCGCGTCTTTCTCCAGCTACCGTATCTTCATCTCTTCCCTGGCCTGTTCCCTGGCAACGGCCATCTTCCTGCCCATGGTCGCCAGATTCGGCGGCGCCGAAGGAAACAACGTCCGCGGCTATCTGCTGGCTGCAGTGGTGGTGTGCTGTCTCGCCATTCCGTTCGTGTTTACCAGCATTCTGGGCACCAGAGAGGTCATGAAAGCGCCGCCCGCCCAAAAGTTCCATGCGAAGGAAATGCGCGACTGCTTCCTGAAGAACCCTCCGCTTCTGATTGTCTGCTTCGCTTTTCTGGTTTACGGTTTCCTGAATTACGGCAGAATGACCGTCGGCATGTACTACTTCACCTATGTCTGGGGAAACGCCGGCCTCTTCACCCTCTACGCCACATTCAACGGCATCATGGCTGCCGCAGCCGCTTTCTTCAGCGCGGCGCTGGTCAGGCTCTGCCGCGGCAAGCGCGGCGCCCTGCTGGTCTCCTACGGCGGCAGCTTCATTCTGAACATGATTCTGTTTTTCCTCTCCCCTGCAAACGCCTCGTCAACGCTGGTCCTGATCCTGCTGTTTGCCGCCGGCGCGCTCAACGGCTTCTGCACTGCGCTGCTTTACGGCATGATCGGCGACACCGTGGAATACGGCCAGTGGAAAACCGGCGTCCGGGCGGACGGCCTGTGTTCCTCCGGCACCAGTTTCATGCTGAAGCTGCGCGGCGCCATCGCACCGACCCTGCTTCTGGCCATGCTGGCGGCCAATGGGTATGTGGAAGGCGCCGCCGTGCAGACCGCGGGCGCGCTCTCCACCATGAACATCGTTATGAATCTGGTTCCCGCCATCCTGGGCGCCCTCAGCTTTGTCCTGTTCCTGTTCTATAAGCTGGACGCCAGGCTGCATGCACAGATCATCCGTGATCTGAAGGACCGCGGAGAGTACCTGGTCGAGGAATGATCTCCGCTTTCCCCTTCCCCCTTTCCGACAGGAAGGCGCCGGCCCTCTGGCCGGCGCCTTCCTGTTTTGCCCTTCCGCTGCGGAGCGGCCGGGCGTCCGCTCTTCTCAGCCGCTGTTCTCCGGCTGCTTCCGCCGCTCCAGCTCAGAGAGCAGCGCCAGATATTCTGCAAAGCGTTCCGGCCGGATCGGCCGCCGGTACGGCGGCGTACGAAAGACCAGGACCAGCGCCCTTCCAATGCCGGGATAGTCCTCTGTATAGTAATACTCCAGCAGTTCCCCACTGCGGATCCGGCGCCGGATTTGATTATGATACGGATACATTGCGCATCCCCCCAATGGTAGGATGTGTCCGGATCCCCCGCAAATATGCATGCGGCGGCGTCACAGCCGCATTGGATCCTCCGTTCTGCCCTCCAGCGCTTCCACGACCGCGCGCGGATCCCCGCCCTTCTGCTTCAGCAATGCGCGGAGTTTTCTGGCGTTCCGCCAGCTCTTCCGTACCCCCAGCCCTTTTTCATAGCATTTGGCAAGATTCTCAATGGCCCCGCGATGGCCGCGCCTGGCTGCCTCCCGGGTGTAGGAAACGCCCAGTTTCGGATCCCGGTATTCCGGCGCGTCCTCGCCGTACAAATACAGTGCGCCCAGCAGGAACAGGGCTTCGGGATATCCCTGCTCC
>JAHZEF010000113.1:6713-7677 GCA_019422005.1 Clostridiales bacterium | reverse complement strand
AAGCGAAAGACGCATATGGCCGTTGTCTGCGATGAATACGGCGGTACGCTTGGAATCGTCACCATGGAGGACATTCTGGAAGAGCTGGTGGGCGAAATCTGGGATGAGCATGACGAGATTGTGGAAGAATTCCGGCAGACGGCGGAGGGGACGGTCCGGGCCGCAGGCTCCGCCTCGCTGGATAAGCTGTTTGCACGGTTCCGGCTGGCAGACGAGGATACGCACTGCGAGACTGTGGGCGGCTGGGTGACAGAGCGGCTTGGGCGGATCCCGGCTGTCGGGGACTGCCTGCAATACGGCAATCTGGAACTCACCGTGACCGGCGCGGACGACCGGCGCATTCTGGAACTGGAAGTGCGGCAGCGCCCCCGCGCGGCTTGCAGCGGGGGGCAGGACGAAACCAAGGGGGATCTATGAACAAAAAGCAGATCAAATCCATTTTGGGGATCATCACGTTTGGCGTACTGCTGTTTGCGCTGGTGCAGAATTTCAACCTGGCCTGGGCGGCGCTGGGGAAGATTTATGCGGTTTTTGCCCCGGTGGTCACAGGCTTCTGCATCGCGTTTGTGCTGAATGTGCTGCTGCGCGTCCTGGAGGGAAAGGTGTTCGGCTGGATGCGCGGCAGCAAACGAAAATGGGTGCCCCGCCTGCAGAGGCCGGTCAGCCTGGTGGCCACCATTCTGCTCACCTTCGGCTTTCTGACGCTTCTGCTGCTGGTGATTATTCCGGAGCTGCAGAAAGCCATCCTGAAGCTCGTGGAAAACATCTCCATTTATGTGGAGCTGGCGCAGGAGTGGCTGGGGAAAATACAGATCAACGGACAGCAGCTGTTTGACGCGCAGCTGGACTGGGATAAGCTGCTGGCGACCGTGCGCAGCATGCTGACGCCCGGCACCGAGGACAGCATTGTGGAAACTGCGGCTGGCGTTACCACCTCGGTGATCAGCAGCATGGTCAACCTGGC
>JAHZEF010000113.1:5374-6703 GCA_019422005.1 Clostridiales bacterium | reverse complement strand
ATCTATGTTCTGGCGCGCAAAGAGCGGGTCGGGCAGCTGGCGGTCAGGCTTTCCGACGCGCTGCTGCCGCCCAGGGCATCCCGGCGGCTGCGCCGTGTCTGCACGCTGGCCAACAATTCGTTCAGCAATTTTATCACCGGCCAGCTGACGGAGGCTGTGATCCTCGGCGTGCTGTGTTTTGTGGGGATGCTGATTTTCCGGTTCCCCAACGCCGCCATCATATCAATCCTCATCGGAGTCACTGCGCTGGTGCCGGTGGTCGGCCCGCTGGTCGGAGAAATTATAGGCTGCCTGCTGATCCTGATTGTGAGCCCCATCAAGGCGCTTCTGTTTTTAATTTTTGTTCTGCTGCTGCAGCTGATCGAGGGCAATGTGATTTACCCCAAGGTTGTGGGAAGGTCCGTGGGCCTGCCGGGACTGATTGTGCTGAGCGCCGTCATTGTCGGCGGAAATATCGGCGGCATGCTGGGCGTGCTGCTGGGCGTGCCCATTGCCTCCGTGCTGTATACGCTGGTGCTGGACTGGCTGGATCACCGGAAGGGCGTGGAACCGTAGAAGCTGTGATCAGGCCGCGGACCAATCCGGGTCCGCGGCCTGATCTTTCTGTCATTTGCCGGGTGTTTCCGCAGGCAGGGAGGCGATATATTCAGTCGGAGTCAAACCGGTATATTTTTTAAAGACCACGGAAAAATAGCTGCTGTTGCAGAATCCGAAGTCGCTGGCAATCCTGGTGAGGATGGAATCCGGCGTCAGCAGCTGCTTGATGTGGTCGATCTTTTGCCGATTGACGTAGTTTCGCGGGGAAAGGCCGATTTGGCTTTTGAATTTATGCTTGAACTGCGAGACAGAGAGATGGCCGACGGAAGCGAGTTCTTCCAGAGGGAGCGGCTCGCTGAGATTTTGATCGATATATTCGCAGATTCGGGCAATATCCATGGAAACACGGGCGCCGTCGGCATCGGCAAACCGCAGGACCTGACGAAGGTAGACGGCAATGTAGCTGGCCAGCTCATAGCGGCTGCAGACGGCGTGGTCTCCGAAGGCGCCGGAGATCAAGGTCTTCAGCATATACGTCGCCTGGCCGTTGTCTGTACGGATGCAGGGATGGCGGACCTGATGCAGCTGAGCCACCAGATCCTCAGCCGCGGCGCGGCTGAGGAAGAGGAATTCCTCCAGATTGCTGACGTCCAGCTGGATCCAGCAGATCTGCCCGACGGCCAGAGGCGCTTCGTTGGTGCTGTGTATTTCGTTGGGCCGTGTCAGAAAAGCGTCTCCGCCGTAGACTGCATACTCCCGGCCGTCGGAACAGAAGGTGACGCAGCCCTTGGT
>JAHZEF010000113.1:1225-5364 GCA_019422005.1 Clostridiales bacterium | reverse complement strand
CGAAGGTAAGCTCAAAACAATTTTGATGATAGTGGGATTTGAGGGCGGGCGTGGCGCCTTTCATATCCAGCCAGCCAAACGTACGGATGCCGGGAATCTGCAGTTCAGCCTGTGTCAGAACGACGTGGCCCGGTTCCCGGAGATAGTGATCTTTCCAGCAAATTGCCTGATGGGGCTCCATATTTCCACCTCTGTGTTAAAATTGTGCGAAGCTCATAAATAATTGCAATCTCTTTTTGATAATAGTATGATAAAACTGCACAAAAGTCAAAGCCTGCGTTGGCCGAACCGGCCGAATGCGGCGCAGAAAGGGAGAAACTGCATGACCGGAAGAGAACGTGTTTTGAGGGCCGTCAACTTTGAGGGGCCGGACAGAGTGCCTGTGGATCTGTGGATCCTGCCGGCGGCGCGGATGCGGCATGGCGCGCAGCTGGAACAATTGCTGGACTGCCATCCGCGGGATATTATTTCCGTGGTGGGCCCCTGTGAGACCGGGGCGGATCCGGAGGTCTACCAGGAGGGGACGTTTGTCGACTTCTGGGGCTGTACCTGGACCAATATCAACCCCGGAATTGTGGGGGAGGTCAAAGGGGAGCTTCTGGGGGAAGACGAGGCGCTGGCGGCCTACGAGACGCCGCTGGGCTTCCTGGAAGCCAGCTGGGCGGCGGAACGGGAAAGGCTGACGCGCCGTGTGGCGGAGGCAAGGGCGACCGGGAACTTTGTCATTGGCGGCTGGATGAATCCCTATGAGAGGATGCAGTTCCTCCGGGGGGTGGAAAATCTGTATTGCGATATTGCCCTGGAGAGCGATGAGTTGTTCCGCCTGAGACAGATTGTCTGGGACTTCTACCGGGCCTATATCGACCGCTGGATGGAGCAGGATACGGATGCGATTGTCATCGGCGACGACTGGGGGAGCCAGAGAAGCCTGCTGATCAGTCCGGAAGCATGGCGAAAGGTCTTCAAACCCATGTACCGGGATTTGATTGACCGGGTGCGCAGTGCCGGAAAAATGGTGTTCGTGCACTCGGACGGCTATATTTATGATCTGTATCCCGAATTTATTGAGTTGGGGGTAAAAGCGATTAACTCCCAGCTGTGGTGCATGGATCTGGATCAGATCGCGGAAAACTTTGCCGGGAAGATTACATTCTGGGGAGAACTGAGCAGGCAGAATACCATGCCGTTCGGCACGCCGGAAGAAATCCGGGAAAAGGCTGCGCTGATGCGCAGCAAGCTGTACCGGAACGGCGGGCTGATCGGAGAATGCGAGGTCGGACGGGAGGTGCCGCTGGAGAATATCCAGGCGGCGCTGGAAAGCTGGAACGCGGAATAGGCGGGGGCTGCCTGCAGATCGTGGCGCGCTGCCGCCAGGCGGCGCGGGGCTGCATCCCTGCTGGAGCGGCCGGGCGCCCGGGGAAGCCATTGCACGCGGAAACGCGGCGCTGTTTTACAGCGCAGCGTTTTCAATCCCAATTTTCCTGAGGGAACGCAGGCGCCTGCTCCGCCGGCCAGAGGACCTGGATCTGATAGCTCCACTGCAGAATGCCGGTGATCATGACCTGCCGGAGAATGAACGCGGGTTCCTGGCCGCTGTGCTCCCGTACCATCCGGAGCAGATGCGCCTGCGTCTGCTCCCAATCCTGTTCGCCGCAGTCTGCGCACAGATAGCTTCCCTCTGGCAGAATGCGCAGGCCGTCGACCGCCCCGTACCGGCTGCAGACGGCAAAGAGCCTGGAAACGCCGGCTTCCGTATAGACGCCGGCCAGATCCTCAAATGCAAACTGCTCTCTGCGGGAAGCGCCAACCTGATCATAGAAGTGCCTGAGATAGCTCCAGAGCGTGTCCACCGTGGGCGTCTCCAGCGTATCAGAGAGCAGAATCACGCGCTTCGGGAAAAAGCGTACGGCCGGCGTTTCCATATGCTGCTGCGCCTTCCGTTTGCTTTCATAATCCGCTCTGGCAGCCTGGATCCTGCTTTTGCTGTATCGCAGCGCCTCAATTTTCCGGTCGGCACGTTTCTCAGCCTGTTTCAGAAATTCAATAATGCTTGCAAGATCGCCATATTCCAAAACGCGCTTGATTTCCTTCAGGGGAAGATCCATCTGCTGCAGGGCGTGCACCGTATTCAGCCGGACGAGATCCTGTTCTGTATAGTACCGGTAACGGGTCTGGGGGTCTGTCCTGCTGGGCTTCACCAGCCCGATGCGATCGTAATGCCGGAGCGTCTCGCTGGTCATCCGGACAGCCTTTGCAGCTTCCCCCACGGAAAAAAAGTGTTTCAAAACCGCATCTCCTTCTTGACTTTTGTGTAACACAAAAGTTTATAATCATCTTATCAGAAAAATATATCAAAAGCAACCGCCGGATTCTCCGGCGGAAAAGGAAGGGAATGGGTTATGAAAAAAATGGTGATGCTGGCAGCGGGAATCCTGGCGGTTCTGGTGCTGATGGCAGGCTGTGCGGAACAGGACGAGACGTTTGCGGAAAAGCACTATGCGTCGGATGGGGCGCAGATTGAAGGGATTGTTCTGGATGTCAGAGACCGCCGGATTGAGGTGACGTGTTCTCCGGACGATCAGGTGTATATTGATTATTTTGAGAGCGACAAGGAATCCTATGAGATTTCGGTCACAGAAGACCATATATTGACCATGGACGCCGTCAGCAATCGGGAGTGGAAGGATTACATCGGCGGAAAAGCAAGCGCGGAGTTTCGGAGCATTCTGCTGCAGGTACCGGATGGGCTTTTGCAGCAGCTGAGCCTGACGACGACCAATGAGGAGATTTCCGTGTCTGAGCTTTCTGTCTCCGGCGACGTGGTGCTTTCCAACAACGGAGGGGATATTTCCTTTGTGCGGCTGGACGCAGGAAATTCGATTACGCTTCAGGGGAAAAATGGGGAAATCTCCGGCTCGATTGCGGGCAGTTACGACGACTATGCCATATCCAGCAGCATTAAAAAAGGGGAAAGCAATCTGCCGCAGAGCAAGGATTCCGGCACAAAGAAGCTGCAGGCGTCCAACAACAACGGAGATATTGCGATTGACTTTCTTCCGCAGTAAGATGCCGCTGTGAAGCTGCAGACGGATATCGGCCCTGTATGGCGCAGAGAACGGGAAACCGGCTGTGCGTTCCGCCGGAAAGCGTTCAAAACCGCGCAGCGTGCCGGGCGGTGCCGGACGGCTGACAGCGGCCGAACTGTGATCAGTTCGGCCGCTGTTCGTCTGTCCCGGAAAGGCGGGACAGCAGGTCTGTATACAGGTGCGCCGGCGGCCGGATGGAACTGGCGCGGATGGCGGCGGCTGCGTCAGCGCGGGTGAGCGCCGATGCCGCGGCTGCGGTGTTACCTTCCGCCGTGCAGGCAGCGGGGGACGGCTGCCTGCGCCGTAAAAGCAGCCACCCGGCGGCCGGCAGCAGAACGGCAGCCGCCAAGCAGGCCAGCAGGAGGGCGAACCGCGGCATGGAGGCAGACGGCACAGCGCCGGGGGCAGGCGGCGCTGCGTCGGTATGCACAGCGCTCCCGGGAGCGGGCGGCGCCGCGGAGGAGCCCATATCCGGAAGGCTGCCGGGGATTGCCGGTGAGAAATCGTCCACGGCGGCCTCTGTGTCCAGAACGACGACCAGCGCGCCGTATGCCTCCGACAGTTCCTCCTGCAGGGCCTGCCGTTCCTCCGGTGAGGTCCAGACCAGCACAGATTCGGTGTTCAGCGCCAAAAGGCAGTTCTGAATTCGGCTGTCGGAACGGGCCGTCAGGGCTTCGTAAGCGGCGTAACGCTGCGCATAGGAATATGTGCAGTCATAAAAGGTGACCAGGCAGGTGGGGGAGAGCAGATCCAGGATTTCGTTCCGGCAATCTTCAGAGGTGTCGAGCAGGCCGATCTCCCACCAGGAGCGTATGGTCCCGTCTTCCAGCAGCTCACCGCCGGCCTCATAGGCATAGGAAACATTTTCCGGATATCCGCTGGAGGCCCAGTATTTGTCCGGGGCTTCCACAGTCCCGCGCCCCGGCGTTCCCCGGCTGAGCGGCTGCCCTGCGGGATCCGCCGGAATCTCCTCCCGGTACCGGCTCTCGTCCGCAGGGGCGTCCGCCGCCGGAACGCTGCCGCTCCCCGTCTCCGCCGGATCCCGTTCAGCAA
>JAHZEF010000113.1:0-1215 GCA_019422005.1 Clostridiales bacterium | reverse complement strand
GTTCGGAAGCATGGATATCCTCCTCGTGCAGAGCGTTGGGGGACGGAGCCTCTGCCTGTGCTGCCGCAGCGGGCAGATATGCTGCCAGCAGGGTAAGCAGGAACAGGAAAAGGGCTGCATGGGTTCTTCTCATAGGGCATCTCCTTCCAGAATGCTGCGCATCCGCCCGATGGCCCTTTGATAGCGCCATAAAACGGTACCCAGCGGCAGTTTCAGAATCACGGCCAGTTCGCGGAATTTCAATCCGGCGTTCAAGTGCAGGGAGAGAATCTGGCGCTCCAGCTCCGGCAGCTGCGCAAGCGCGCGCTCCACATCCAGACGCGTGTCCAGATGCTCCGGATCAGAACAGGCCTCGGCGGCCTGGGCTGCAGCCGGCGGAGCCCTGCGCAGGGCATCCACAGCCAGGTTCCGCGCCATGGCGAAGAGATAGGCGCGGGGATGCGCCGCGCCGCATGGCGGAGACTGGTACAGCCGGAGGAACAGCTCCTGCAGCAGATCCTCCGCCAGCGCCCGGTCCTGTACAATCCGGCAGAACACCGTGAAGAGCGGCGTGCTCATGTCGCAGTAGAGCCGTTCAAAGGCGGCGAGATCCCCTTGCCGCAGGTCTGCAAACAGGCGCTTCAACTCCGCGTCGCACATGTCGTCAACCCCTTTCATTTACTATGACGGTACAGAAAGCCTGTTTATTGGGAAAATAAAAAAGTTCTGCCGGACGGAATGCAAAAACGGAACCGGCCTGCCTTCGGGCAGGCCGGATACCGGAAATGGCTCTGTGCCGGGAGGAAGCGTGCAGGGGAGGGAGGGTGCCGTACACGGCCGCGTGAACCTTCCGTGCAAAGCCCCCAAAAGCCGGAAAACCGCTCCCTGGATGAAAGCGTTCCGGATAAACGGAAACGGCCTGCCCGAAGGCAGACCGTTGGAAACAGAAAATTTACTTCGCTTCGGCTTCCGCTCCGGCTTCTTTCAGCTTGGCAACCAGGGCCTCGGCATCGTCCTTGGAGACGGCTTCCTTCACCTTGGCAGGAGCGCCGTCGACCATGGCCTTGGCTTCCTTCAGGCCCAGGCCGGTGGCCTCGCGGACAACCTTGATCACGGCGATCTTGTTGGCGCCGGCAGCGTTCAGGACGACGTCGAACTCGGTCTTCTCCTCAGCGGCAGCGGCAGCACCGCCGGCAGCGGGGGCAGCAACGGCGGCAGCGGCGGCGGAAACGCCGA
>JAHZEF010000112.1:5389-7680 GCA_019422005.1 Clostridiales bacterium | reverse complement strand
CGGTTCTTCACACGTTCGTAAACCCTGACAGGCTTTTTCTCTTCCTGCGCGGCAATCAGCTCGTTGACCAGCAGGCGTTCCAGGGTCTTCGGCGCCAGATGCCGCTTCAGCATCCCGCCGACCGCCACCGAAATCGTACCGGTCTCCTCGGAAACAATGACAACCACGGCGTCCGACGATTCGCTCATCCCGATGCCCGCACGGTGGCGCGTCCCAAGGTCGCTGCTCAAATGCGTATTTTCCGACAGCGGCAGGACGCATCCCGCCGCCGCTACGCGCGCTTCCCGAATGATCACGGCGCCGTCGTGCAGCGCGGCCTTGGGAAAAAAGATGTTGCGCAGCAGTTCATCGGAAACTGCAGCGTCCAGCACGGTTCCCGTTTTGAAAAACTCATCCAGCAGCATCTTCCGCTCAAAGACAATCAGCGCGCCGGTCCTGGTTTTGGACATGCTTTCGCAGGCCGTGACCACGGCGGCAATGGCCAGATCCACCGTCCGCAGCTCTTCCTTCGTACCGAGCAGCTCCTTGATCGACTTGCTGCCCACACGCTCGAGAAATCTGCGCAGCTCCGGCTGGAACATGATCACCAGCGCGATAAAGCCCAGTTCCAGGATTTTACTCAGAATAAAATAGAGTGAATTCATGTGCGCCAGACTGGTCAGCCATGTCACCAGGAGCAGGAGCACAATCCCTTTGGCAATCCGGGACGCACGGGTGGAGCGGATCATCGTGATCAGCTTGTAAAACAAAAAAGCAACCACCAGAATGTCCACGATATCGATGAATTTAATTGTTGACAGTGACGTCAGGAACCCGTTGAACAATGTGGTGGTCATCTGTTTCCATTCACCTGCTTTCCCCCATACTTATTGGTTGATTATACTCCAAAACGGCTCTGATGGCAAGTATTAACCGTCAAGATTTTGGAAGCCCGTTCATTTAGGAAAGGCTGCGGAGCATCTTTGCCGCCCTCAGCATTTCCTCCTCCGTATTAAACGCGGAGAGGCTCAGCCGCACAGTGCCGCATTCCAGAGTTCCGGCGCTCTCGTGGGCCAGCGGCGCACAGTGGAGCCCGGCCCGTACCGCAGCGCCGCGTTCCGCCAGGCGCTCCGCCGCCGTCTCGCAGTCCATGCCGCGGACGCAGAGCGAGAGCACCCCGGTCTGCCCCTCCCCCTGAAACAGCTGCAGGTGCGGCATCGGCTCCAGCAGATCCTCCAGCTTTTCCAGAAGCAGCCGCTCATGCCGCAGGATCGCCTCCGTCCCGCGGCTGCATACAAAGCGGATTCCCTCCGCCAGCCCGCAGATTCCGGCGACATTGTGCGTTCCCGCCTCGCCGGCGTCCGGCAGTTCGGCGGGCATGCTGTAAAGGCGGGCCTGGCTTCCCGTTCCGCCTTCCAGCAGTGTTTTCGGCGTCTGCGCGCACAGCAGGATGCCGGTTCCCTGCGGCCCGTACAATCCCTTGTGCCCCGGCATGGCGATGAAGGCCGCCCCCAGGCGCCGCATGGAGACCGGCAGCACTCCCGCCGACTGCGACGCGTCCACAATCAGCGGTACGCTGCGCTTCGCGCAGAGCGCGGCAATGCGTTCAATGGGCAGCCGGTACCCGAATACATTGGAGACATGGGTACAGACCACCGCCCGGGTGCGCAGGGTGATGGCATTGTCAAATTCCCGCAGCGTGTCGGCCTCGTCAAACAGCTTCCGTCCGGCCACAATCACCCGCGCGCCAATGGCGTACAGGGGGCGCATCACCGCGTTGTGCTCAAACCCGGACACCACCACCGTATCCCCGGGGCCGATCAGGGATTTCAGCGCAACATTGAGGCCGTGGGTGGCGTTCATGGTAAACACCACGGATTCCGGCTCGGCGTCAAACAGGATGCCGGCCAGTTCCCGGCACCGGTATACCGCGTCCGCCGCGGCCATGGCGGCCGGATAACCGCCGCGGCCCGGAGACGCATAATGCTCCATGGCGTGCAGGACGGCCCGCGCCACCTGGGGCGGCTTGCGCAGGGTCGTCGCTCCGTTGTCCAAATAAATCATAGCTGGATCTCCTCGTACGGCCCGTTCTCAGCGCCGCTGTACACGCGCTGATAGACAATTTCATTCTGCCGCAGCGCTTCCACCGCCATGCGCGCCGTATCCCGCCGGACCCGCAGCGCATACCCGCAGCCCTGGTCCGCAATGATTTTCGGAGTCCGGAGCATCTGATGGTGGATCCCCGCGCTTTCCAGAAGCCTGGAGCCCTTCTGCGCACGGGTGATGGACCGAAACGTAATATAGCAGTCAAT
>JAHZEF010000112.1:3696-5379 GCA_019422005.1 Clostridiales bacterium | reverse complement strand
AGACTTGTTCCCTCCCGATTCATCGTATGCTGGTTTTCGGCTGTCCGCGACTTTCCGTCCCCGTCCAACAGGGGGCCAAATCGGGAAATATCTTCCGTTTTCCCGGTCATTCACAAATAATTCACATTTTTCATGAAATCGGTTGACATCCATACGAAATCCCCTATAATGAAACCAACGAGCAATGATAGAGGCGCGGGCAGAATCAGTAGGTCCCATCAGTTCGACAGGCATCGGGGACGGAAAGGGCTGCCCGCCGAAGTGTCCGCAGCCTGCCTGGGCCGCGGGTCGCTGGGCCGTCGGAGAAGATCCGCCGGACTGTCACGGAAGTGGAGCGCTGTCATGGGATACACAAGGCCCCGGTGTGCGGGAGTGTGGTCATGGATGCAGTGGTTCCCTGTGTTCATGGCTTAATTTTTTTGTGGAGGGATACTTGTGAATCCAAAGCTTCGGAGGCCGCTGACCTCCATCGTACTGGCAATTCTGATCCTGCTGACGCTGTCTTCCGCCATTTTTGCCGCGGAAGACCCCACGGATGCGGCCGGCACCAAAATGATTGAATGTCCGGACTGCGGAACCAGCACCGCCTGCATGGTCTGCTACGGCCAGGATCCGGACTGCGCCTCCTGCGGCGGTTCCAATCTGTGCGCCACCTGCGGCGGCCTGGGATATGTGGAATCCCCCAGCCGGTTTTACAACACAATCTGGTCCCTGCTGCCTCCGGTGATCGCCATCGCCCTGGCGCTGATCACAAAGGAAGTGTACTCCTCCCTGTTCATCGGCATTCTGGTGGGCGGCCTGCTGTACTCCAACTTCAGCTTTGAGGGGACGGTCACGCACGTCTTCAGCGGCGGAATCGCCAGCGTGCTTTCCGACAGCTACAACGTGGGCATTCTGGTCTTCCTGGTGATCCTCGGCGCCATGGTCTGCCTCATGAACAAGGCAGGCGGCAGCGCCGCCTTTGGCCGGTGGGCGCAGAAAAACATCAAGGGGCGCGCCGGCGCGCAGCTGGCCACCATTGCGCTGGGCATCCTGATCTTTATCGACGATTACTTCAACTGCCTGACCGTCGGTTCCGTCATGCGTCCCATCACGGACAAGCACCACGTTTCCCGCGCAAAGCTGTCCTATCTGATCGACGCCACCGCCGCCCCCGTCTGCATCATCGCGCCGATCTCCTCCTGGGCGGCGGCTGTCTCCGGATTTGCCGAGGAGGGCCAGGGGCTGAACCTCTTTATCCGCGCCATCCCCTATAACTTCTATGCGCTGCTCACCATCGTCATGATGATCGGCCTTGTGGTGATGAAGGTCGATTACGGCCCGATGGCCCGGTTTGAGAGGAACGCTGTCGAACATAACGACCTGTTTTCCGGCTCCAACCCCTACGCCATGCTGGATGAGGAAATCAACGATACAAAGGGCAAAGTCATGGATCTGGTCTTCCCGATTGCGGTTCTTGTGGTCAGCTGCATCATCGGCATGATCTATTCCGGCGGCTTCTTCTCCGGCGAAAGCTTTGTCGACGCCTTTTCCAATTCCGACGCCTCCGTCGGCCTGATGCTGGGTTCCGCCTTCGGCCTGGTGATCTCCCTGATCTACTATGCGCTGCGCCGTTCCATGAGCTTCAAGCAGATGATGGACTGCATTCCGGAAGGCTTCAAAGCCATGGTGCCCGCCATCCTG
>JAHZEF010000112.1:3186-3686 GCA_019422005.1 Clostridiales bacterium | reverse complement strand
TCCGCAGTTCCGCCGGCGGGCTGCAGGCATTCCTTCCCGCCATTGTTTTCCTGATCGGATGCTTCCTGGCTTTCGCCACCGGAACCAGCTGGGGGACCTTCGGAATCCTGATCCCCATCGTTCAGAACGTCTTTTCCTCCAGCGACGCGCTTTCCATCATCTGCATCTCCGCCTGCATGGCCGGCGCCGTATGCGGCGACCACTGCTCGCCGATTTCCGACACAACCATTATGGCGTCCGCCGGCGCCCAATGCGATCACGTCAACCATGTTTCCACACAGCTCCCCTACGCAATCACAGTTGCGGCCGTCTCCTTTGTCTCCTACATCATTGCCGGCTTTGTCAAGAGCGCATGGATTGCGCTGCCCATCGCCATCCTCCTGATGCTGGCGGTCCTGTTCCTGATCAAGCAGGTTCACGCCCGTCAGACAAGGCGCGGCAAAGGCTGATTCAACCGCGCACCGCACCTATACAGCCATGACGGCGCAGCCCATACGGGC
>JAHZEF010000112.1:0-3176 GCA_019422005.1 Clostridiales bacterium | reverse complement strand
TCTGCTTTCCCTTTCCTGCGCAGACCGGGCAGCCGCACCTCTGGCTCCCCGCTCTGGAAAAGACCGCCGCCTTCCAGACATGCCCCTCTCCGCAAACCCACCAGACCTTTTTCCGGCTGCCCGCCGTCACCTGCTCCGGCGTCAGCACCCCGTTGAGCGCCGGATGCCACTGGGCGGCGACGGCCGGTACCGTTGTCTGCAGGTCATTGAACCCTGCCAGGACCTTCCGTCCCATGCAATACGGGCACCCGCTGCCGCGGCTGGTGCGCGAACTGACGGCAGCCTGATAGGAATGCCCCAGCGGGCACTTCCACCAGACCGCCCGGCTGCTGAAGGCGGTAAGCTGATCCGCCCGGAGCGCGCCGTTTTTCTCCTGATCCCATTCTCCGGCCAGCGCCGGAAACTGATGGGCCAGATCGTTGAAGCCGGCCAGGGCCACCCTGCCGGCGCAGACCGGGCATCCTCTGCCGCCCTGCGTGCGGGATGCGATCCTCGCTCTCCACTCATGCCCGAGCGCACAGCGCCACCAAACCGGAAGACGGCTGTGCTCCAGCACCTGATCCGGCGTCAGGTTCCCATTTTTAACCGGGTGCCACTGGGCTGCGACAGCCGGGAACCGGGACGCCAGGTCATTTTCTCCCGCCAGCACCCGGCGGCTGCTGCACACCGGGCAGCTGCAGCCCTCTGCCCGCGACTTGACCATCGCCTGCCACCGGTGCCCTCTCACGCAGCACCACCACACAATCCGGTGGGAGCCATGGCTGAGGTCCCGGGGCGTCAGCGGGGTATTCCGCTCCGAATCCCACTGTTCCAGCAGGTCGCCCATGCCATATTCCGTACAGTACTCATAGAAAGAAAGTCTCATAGGGCCGCCTCTTCCTGAAGAAGAAATCTTCGGAAACTCTGCGCACACCGAAGCGCCGGCCGCCATAGGTACAAAATGAACATTTTGTCGCAGATGAAAGGAAACCGGAGCAGACGCAGTTACATATTTTTTACAAAGTATACCATGCGTTTCCAGTAAAAGCAAGAATGCCGACTGGTTCAGGCATGAAAACAAAGCCGTCCAAAGAAGATTTTGTACGGCCTTCCATTTCTGCGCCCTTGACCCGTTGAATCATCGCATCGGGGGCAGCTTTTTTTCAATTTCCCGCTTACAGCGCAGCTATATGCAGATACGGCTGCGACAAAATGTTCATTTTGCAGTTAGCTGACCAGGCCCAGCCGGTCCAGCTGACGCGCCTGTTCCGTCCCGGTGCTCAGCAGATAAATCCGTGTGGTCTCAATGGAGGAATGCCCCAACACGTCGGCCAGCCTTGCAATATCTTTATATACGCGATAGTATGCCGCGGCAAACAGATGGCGCAGATTGTGCGGAAACACCTTGGACGCCTTTACCCCGGCCGCGCGGCACAGCCGCTTCATCTCTGCCCAGATCTGGCGGCGGCCCATGCCGCTCCCGCTTCCTGTACGGAAAATCTCACCGGACGCGACTCTATTTTTTTCGGCAAATTTCAAAAGTTTCCGGCACAGCCTGGCGGGCAGCAGAATGGTCCGGATTTTGCCTTTCAGCGTAATTTCCGCCCTCCCCTGCCGCGCCGTCTCCACGGTGATATACCGCACTTCACTGACGCGGATACCTGTGGAACAGATGGTCTCCATCAGCAAAGCCAGCCGGCGCTCGCCCCGCGCCTGCGCCGCCGCCAGCAGCTGTTCATACTCTGAGCGGTTCAGCGTGCGGGAGCTGTCCCGAAACAGCTTCCTCTGGATCCGCAGATATTTCACCCGGCAGTCTGTCCATCCGAGGAAGGCAAAGAAGCTGTGCGCGGCGGCCAGCATGGAATTCACCGTCACAGGCGCATAGCCGGCTGCGCACAAGGACTCCTTCCACGCCGCGACGCACTCCCTGGAAACCTGCCGCCCGTTCAGCCAGCGGTGCAGATTCCCCAGATCCCGAAGATACTTTTCCACGGTGCCCGGGCTGCGTTCCTCCCGCTGCAGATGTTCCGCAAACGCCGCTATTGCCGTCCTTGTAAGCTGATACTGATCCATCACAATTCTCCCTTCTGTCCGATACGTTTATTGTACCGGATAGAAGGCCGGCTATACCTCTGGCCGGGATCCTGAAATAGAAGCGGCGCGGCCTCTCCTCGGGCCGCGCCGCTTTCTCTGTAATCGAAAGCCACCGGCTGTGCCGGTGGTTCTGGCTTCTGCGCGGCGGAAATTCCGGCACGCAGAAGTCAAGATCCGTTTGGCTGCCCGGCGGGGAACAGCAGGCACACTGCATGCGCCGCCATGCCTTCCCCCGTTCCGGTGAAGCCCAAATGCTCTTCTGTCGTCGCTTTTACGTTCACACAGCCCGCCGGGCACTCCAGCGCGCCGGCCAGATTCCGAACCATCTGCGGCACGAATTCCGCCAGCCTGGGCCGCTGCGCCACAATCGTCGCATCCACACTCCCCACCGCGAATCCCGCTTCCTTCAGCCGCTGCGCAACGGAGTGCAGCAGCCGCATGCTGGAAACCCCGGCATAGTTCGGATCCGTATCCGGAAAAAGCCTGCCGATGTCTCCCAGCCCCGCTGCGCCCAGCAGCGCATCCATCACAGCATGGAGCAGGACATCGGCGTCAGAATGCCCGTCCAGCCCCTGATCCCATGGAATCTCCACGCCGCCCAATATCAGCTTCCGCCCCGCGGCCAGCCGGTGCACATCGTAACCGTGCCCAATTCTCATGCCTGCCGTCTCCCGTCCAGAATTGACTTCGCCAGGATCATGTCAATCGGCGTCGTAATCCTCATCTTTTCGGCGCTTCCCTCTGGCAGGTGCACCTTCATGCCCATACGCTCCACGGCGGAGCAATCGTCCGTCACCGTGATCCCCTCCTGCTCCGCCTTGTACAGCGCGCCCCGCACCAGATCCACATCAAACACCTGGGGCGTCTGTACCGCCACCAGGCTGCTGCGGTCCGGCGTGGCCTCAATCACGCCCCTGCGCGCCACCTTGACCGTGTCCTTCATCGGCACGGCAGGCGCGGCAGCGCCGGTCTCCGCCGCCTTTCGAACGGTTTTCTCAATGATTTCCTCCGTGACCAGCGGCCTTGCTCCATCGTGAATTGCCACCAGATCCGTGCGGTTTGCCACACAGTCCAGCCCGGCCATCACGGAACCGGAACGCTCG
>JAHZEF010000111.1:4249-7682 GCA_019422005.1 Clostridiales bacterium | reverse complement strand
ATGCTCACCTTCCTGCCGCTGGAGCAGATCGACGAGATGGACAAGTGGGAGGGCAGCCAACTCAACGAGGCCAAGGAGATCCTGGCCTATGAACTGACCAAGCTGGTGCACGGCGGGGAGGAAGCAGACAAGGCGCGGACGGCTTCCCATGCGCTGTTTGCCGGCGGCGGCGACGACAGCAATATGCCCACCACGGAACTGACCGCCGATCAGCTGACCGACGGCTCCATCGGCATCCTGAACCTGCTGACGGCCTGCGGCCTGACCAGGAGCAATGGGGAAGCCCGCCGTCTGGTGCAGCAGGGCGGCGTGTTTGTGGATGAGGAAAAGGTTGCGGCTGCAGATACCCTGTTCACGGCGGAGCAGCTGCGTGCCGGTCTGAAGCTCCGCAAGGGCAAGAAACATTATCACAGGGCAATCCTAAAATAGCTTCGAAAGTTCGTGCGCGGCGCAGAAGTTTGCCCCTGCGCCGCGTTTCTTTGCTGGAATTCGTTCCGGATTCATGTTAAAATAATAAAAACGGGCATGGATGCCGCGCCGGTATGAAAACGCCTGTGGTCCCGACGGGCGGAACATGCCCGGCTGGAGGCCCGGCGGGATTGTATGGGCCGTTTCATCCGCTGATTCTTTCGGGAAAGGAGCGCTGCATGCCGCAATATCTTCTGCTGATCGCCGTTGTGATCTTTGTCTGTGTCCTGGGCAATAAGGTTTCCAGCCGGCTGGGAATCCCCATGCTGCTGGCCTTTATTCTGCTGGGAATGTTTTTCGGCTCCGACGGTCTCGTAAAAATCCGGTTTGACAATTATACATTTGCAGAGCAGATCTGCTCTGTAGCGCTGATCTTTATCATGTTTTACGGAGGGTTCGGCACCAACTGGAGAGCGGCCCGTCCCGTAGCGCCGCAGGCAATTTTATTGTCTTCCGCCGGCGTTGTGCTGACAGCCGGATTTACCGGCCTGTTCTGCCATTTGGCGCTGCGTATGGACTGGCTGGAAAGCCTCCTGATCGGATCTGTGATCGGCTCCACAGACGCCGCGTCTGTTTTTGCCATCATTCGCTCCCGCCGCCTGAATCTCAAGGACCATACCGCCTCTCTGCTGGAAGTCGAGAGCGGCAGCAACGATCCTTTTTCCTATATGCTGACCGCCATTGTCCTTTCCGTCATGGGCGGAACCGTAAGCGGCCGCGCCATAGCATATCTGCTGTTTTCCCAGGTGGTGTACGGGCTTGTACTGGGGGCCGCAATTGCGGGGGCGACGCTTTGGCTGCTGAAACGGTTTCGCTTCTGCACGGCCGGGTTCGACGCGATTTTTGTACTGGGCATTGCGATCCTGTCCTACGCGGCGCCCGCAGCGCTGGGCGGCAATGGATACCTGAGCGCATACGTTGTGGGGATCATTCTCGGGAACAGCCCTTTAAAAAACAAAACGTCCCTGGTACATTTCTTTGACGGCCTGACCGGCCTGATGCAGATGCTGATTTTCTTCCTGCTGGGCCTGCTGGCTTTCCCTTCACAGATGCCGAAGGTCATCCTGCCATCCCTCGCCATTGCACTGTTTCTGACCTTTGCAGCCCGTCCGGCTGCCGTTGCGGTGATTCTCACGCCGTTTCGATGCAGCTGGAGGCAGCAGATCCTGGTAGCCTGGTCCGGTTTGCGAGGGGCGGCATCCATTGTTTTTGCCATCATGGCGACCACCAATCCGGCGGTCATGGAAAACGATATTTTTCACATGGTGTTCTGTATCGTATTGTTCTCCATTCTGGTTCAGGGATCTTTGATCCCATTTGCCGCCCGGCGGCTGCAGATGATCGATGAGAATACCAATGTCCTGAAAACCTTCAACGACTATACGGCGGAGGTTCCGGTACAGTTTATCCGCTTCTCCATTCGCCCGGAACACCCCTGGGCCAATCGGACGCTTCAGGAAATTCTGCTGCCGCCGGACACGCTGGTGGTTTTGCTGCTGCGGGATCAGGCGCGCATCGTCCCCAACGGCAACACCAGGATCCTGCCCGGAGACGTGATGATTCTCAGCGCCAAGGCGGTCGGGACGCTGGAGGGAATCAGCCTTACGGAGCTGCAGGTCGAGTCCGGCAGCCCGTGGATCGGCAGGCCCATCGCCGGACTGGATACGGGACCGGATAAGCTGATTATCATGATTCAGCGCGGAGAAAAAATCATCATTCCACGCGGCACGACCACCATTTTGGAAGGGGATCTGCTGGTGATGAATGAAAGCAATTCCACTGCCTGAAGGCGAAAACGGCCGGAAGCTGCTCACAGCGGATTCTTCACCGGCGCCCGGAAGCATTTCTGCGCATCTTCCGGGGACGGAGAAGGGCTGTAAACCTGTGCGGTTTGGCAAACGGTTTCCCCGACAGGCAGAGAAGCTGCCGGAACCCGTCTGAGCAACGGGTTCCGGCAGCTTTTTGCGAGCTATTTGAGACGTTTGCGCCGGTAAAGCAGCAGCGCTGCGCCCACTTCGACGCAATAGACGATCGAAAAAAGGATATGGCGGACGGTCACAGCCTGTTCCGCGGCCGCCAGGTCGTCGTAGGTGTATACCGTAATGGGGAGCAGCGAGTGTTCCTTTGGGGTATACTGAATGCTTACGACAGCCTCATTGCGGCGGATGTATTCGCAGGCTGTCGTTCCGTCAGGGTATTCCAGCGTTTCCCGCAGCGCCTCTTCCCGGGAAATCACGTTTCCGGATTCGTCGTAATACGTTTCCGCGCCGGCGTAAGCCGCAGCGGGCGCCTGGGGGCCTGACGCGGGGGCCGGAATCTCCTGTTCCATATAGGCCTGGAAGCTTTCATAATCGTGGAAGACCGTCCCCTGCATCACAGTAAACGGCCCCCAGATCTGCGTCAGCGATATATGGGCCAGGGCGGTCACGGCGGCGGCAGCCAGCAGCAACAGCATGCAGATGCGCTTCCAGCGGCGATTCTGCAGAAAGGCAGCTTCTTCCTGCTCAGCCAGCGGGTATTGCTTTCTGCGGTACAGGATCCCATGGATGAAAAACAGCACGAGGGATACCAGAGCCACTGCAATACCGCCCGCCGGAAGCCCGCTCAGCAGCCAGCCGCCGGTGAGCCCGGATACGGAGTCGCGTACCGTCAGCAAAGGTGCGGTAAAGCCCAGAAGGAATGCAAGGAAGCCAAATATCAGTTCGGCCCTCCGGATCACATGCCTTCGAAAGGAAATCACGCTTTTCGGCGAAAGCGAATCGTCGGCTGCAGCCAAACAGGCATGGTTCAGAAAGATTGCCTCACAGACGGCCGCAGCCAGATAAAATATGGCGGCAAGGAAAAAGCCAACCCTGGCCCGCAGGAATCCGAGATTTGCAATGGCCCCGGCCAAAAGCCCGGCAGCGGCAATCCCGGCAGCAATCCAACTGCGATTATAAAACCGCGTCAGGCTGGAGGCCAGGAG
>JAHZEF010000111.1:1688-4239 GCA_019422005.1 Clostridiales bacterium | reverse complement strand
CATCCGGTGAGGTTCGTTCGCCGCGCAGCAGTTCATCACAGGTGACGCCGAAAAGCTCCGCCAATACCGGGATCATCGAAAGGTCCGGCGCGCTTTCATCCCGTTCCCAGCGGCTGATGCTTTTGTCGGATACGTGGAGCTTTTCTGCCAGTTCGCGCTGTGTCATGCCGTTTGCTTTTCGCAGCGCAGCAATCAGCGCTCCTATGGTCTTCTTTTCCACAGGGATGCCTCCTTTCAGGAATCATGGCTTGATTCTACCGCAGCGCCGGGAGAAATGCTATCCAGCAGGCGTAGAATTCTCTCGGTTTGCGAGAATCCTGCAGGGCAGAAAAAAGTGATACCCGGATGAACCGGGTATCACCCAAGAAAACCAGCTTATTTCTGATCGATATACCCCTCGGCGCACAGGAGTTCCGCCAGCAGCACAGCGCCGCCTGCGGCGCCGCGAAGCGTATTGTGCGACAGGCATACAAATTTGTAGTCGTACTGCGTATCGGGGCGGAGACGGCCGATGGAAACTGCCATGCCGTTTTCCAGATTGCGGTCCAGCCGGGTCTGCGGACGGTTATCTTCTTCAAAATAATGAAGGAATTGCTTTGGAGCGGAGGGAAGCTGCAGCTCCTGCGCCCGGCCGCGGAACGAAGCCCATTCCGCCTTGATTTCCTCCATGGTGGGCGCCTTGTCCCGGAAACGCATAAAGCAGGCTGCCATATGGCCATTGGAGCAGGGGACGCGCAGGCATTGCGCCGTAACAGACGGTCCGGACGCATTGGCGATGTGATCGCCGTCCACATGCCCCCAAAGCTTCAGAGGCTCCTGCTCCGACTTTTCTTCTTCGCCTCCAATATACGGAATCACGTTATCCACCATTTCCGGCCAGGTTTCAAAGGTCTTCCCAGCGCCGGAGATCGCCTGATATGTGCAGACCAGCGCCTGCTCCAGTCCGTATTTCAGCAGGGGGTGCAGGGCAGGGACATAGCTCTGCAGCGAACAGTTGGATTTGACGGCAATGAATCCGCGCCTGGTACCGAGGCGCTTCCGCTGCGCATCGATGATGCGGATATGGTCTGCATTGATTTCCGGCACGACCATGGGCACGTCCGGTGTCCAGCGATGTGCAGAATTGTTGGAGATTACGGGGCACTCGCACCTGGCATACCTCTCCTCCAGCGCTTTAATTTCGTCTTTTTTCATATCCACGGCGCAGAACACAAAATCAACCATGGAGGCAATCTTTTCCACATCGCCCTCCGCATCCAGAATGACCATCTCTTTGGCCCAGCCGGGGATATCGGAATCCATCGCCCAACGCTTTCCGACGGCCTCCAGGTAGGTTTTTCCGGCGCTGCGGCTGCTGGCAGCGAGCACAACGGTTTCAAACCACGGATGACCGTCTGTCAGCGTCATGAACCGCTGACCTACCATACCGGTAGCTCCAATGATGCCGACTTTATATTTTTTCATCTTCTGATTCTCCTTTTTCCTTCCAAGGCTTTGAATTTTCGGAATCCGGGGAAGAAAATTCCGCCTTTTGGTTGAATAAAAACACAATATGAAGTATAATAGCAACTGCATCTTATGGTAACCAGGCCGTACGTGGCAGCCGCAAATTTTAATTCATATTACCATATGAGAATCTGGGTGTCAATGAGCGTATTTGCCACTTTTTTGCTTTCTTTCGTCCGCCTAGGAGGTCATTATGCCGCAAAAAACACGACATTTTATCCGACTGACCGCCATGTTTCTGACATGTGTACTTTTCCTGTCAATCCTTCCACCGTGTGCTGACGCCGCCTTTTCCGATACCATCATGCGCGTGGGATTGTTCTATGGCAGCAACGCGCTTCCGACGGCAAATCTGGCCAACGAGGTCGGCAGCGGTTATCAGTTCGGAATGTTTGACGGCAGCGGCGCATTTCAGGCATTGGGCACAACGGCATCCGAAAAGATCACAGTCTGCAAAGACGCCAACCTGTACCTGTCCGGCGGCAGTTATTATGAGACGCCGACCTCGTCGGCCTATACGCTGGTCGGCGCGTACCATCTGCAGGCCGGCGGTACCTATCAAACTTACGGGGAAGCCGCCGATGCAGCTTTGGAATATCCGTATGGTTTTCCCGCCTATGTCAACGGCGCATATGTGGTTCGCTTTGAATTCTATTCATCCCCGGCAAATGCGGCGGCAGACGCGGAAAGCTACCCCGGCGCTACGGTGGTGGGGGGCAGCGCATCCTGCTATACTGTGGTCGAAACTGCATCCGGACGTATTTTGTTTGAATTTGACAACGGCGCATCTTCTTATTTGGGAATTATGCCGGTCAGCAGTTCCGGCAAGCCGGCGCAAACCTGGTTCAAAGGCTATCAGTACTACGGCGGATTTCAGTATATGCGGCGGTCTGGAAACGATTTGTCTGTGGTCAACTTTGTCAGTGAGGATCTTTATGTTGCCGTCGTCCTGCCGTATGAGTTTGTATCGTCCGGCAGCCTGGAGTCCCTGAAGGCGGGTGCAGTTGCAATCCGGACCTTTGCAAGGGTTACCAAAAAACACAGC
>JAHZEF010000111.1:1336-1678 GCA_019422005.1 Clostridiales bacterium | reverse complement strand
TCTGCAATACGACAGACTGTCAGGTGTACCGCGGCGTCTATACCGGCTCCAACGCCTCCAACGTTCTCGCTGCCGTGGAAGAGACGGCCGGTGAATGTGCGTATTATCAGGGGGCTCTCATTGAGGCGCTCTATTTTTCCTCCGACGGCGGCGCGACGGAAGACGCTGTCAATGCCTGGGGAACGGAGCGCCCCTATCTGAAGGGGAAGGAAGATCCCTATGAGGAGACAATTTCTTTCAACGGAAAGAGCTGGTCTTATCAGGTTTCCCCGTCTGATCTGCAGACGCTGCTGCAGAAAATGGGGAAACAATGCTCCACAGTAACCGGTTTTGCGGTGACAA
>JAHZEF010000111.1:0-1326 GCA_019422005.1 Clostridiales bacterium | reverse complement strand
ACAAAGACAACAGCCTGCGGCAACGTCAATGAAATTACCATTACGGACAGCAGCGGCAATCGGTTTGTTTTTTCCCGTGACGACGTCCGAATCCTGCAGAATCTGCCCGGTGTTACATATATGAGCCGCAGGTTTACCATTCAATCCAACAGCGGCTCTGCCGGCAGCGGGAGCTTCTCCGTATACGACGGCAATACAACCGTTTCCGCCGGCTCGGTTACGGCCATCACCGCCGACGGCAAAGTTTCTGTAACTGCTCCTGCGGCAGTCATTACTGAGAACGGAACCGACACCATCGGCGGGCAGACGGCGAGTTCCGGCACCGGGAGCGGCTGGACAATCTCCGGCGGCGGATACGGCCATAACATCGGAATGAGCCAATGGGGAGCGTATGCCATGGGAAAGCTCGGCTTTACCTATGATGAGATTTTAAAATTTTACTATACAGGTATCACGATTCAATGAGAAAACGAGGGTGTTTTATTGAAAACCAGCGATTTTTATTATGATCTCCCCCAGGAGCTGATTGCACAGACGCCTTTGGCGCGCCGCGATGGATCCAGGCTCCTGCTCATGGACCGGCGCACGGGCGCCATCGCACATCATCATTTCTACGAACTGCCGGACTTCCTGCGGGAAGGGGATTGCCTGGTACTGAATAATTCCAGAGTCATCCCCGCAAGGCTTTTGGGGCACCGGGAGCCGACACGCGGCGCCGTGGAGGTTCTGCTGCTGCAGGACAAAGGCGCCGGCGTCTGGGAATGCCTGACAAAACCGGGGCGCAAAACACGGCAGGGTGCGCAGCTGTCGTTTGGTGACGGACAGCTGACGGCCACCGTCATCAGTGAACTGGAAGATGGAAAAAGACTGGTCCAGTTTCATTATGAAGGAATTTTCCTGGAAGTTCTGGAACGTTTGGGAAAAATGCCTTTGCCGCCTTATATCAAAGAGGAACTGGAAAACGGGGAACGGTATCAGACCGTTTATTCCAAAGTCGCCGGCTCGGCGGCGGCGCCGACGGCCGGCCTCCATTTCACAGAGGAGTTGCTGAACCGCATCCAGTCCCGCGGGGTGAATCTTGCCTACGTCACGCTGCATGTCGGCCTGGGGACCTTTCGGCCGGTGAAAACAGAGGAACTGACCGAGCATCATATGCACAGCGAATTCTGCGTGCTCTCCTGTGAAACTGCGCGGCTGCTCAATGAAACCCGCAAAAATGGCGGGCGGATTGTCTGTGTCGGCACCACCTCCTGCCGCACGCTGGAATCCTTCGCCCGGGAAGACGGTACGTTTGAAGCGGCGTCCGGCTGGACGGACATCTTTATT
>JAHZEF010000110.1:1258-7820 GCA_019422005.1 Clostridiales bacterium | reverse complement strand
TGGTTCATGTCCATGTTTCACCCGTCCGCTCTGCTGCGTGACATTACAAAACGTCCGGATACATTTCGGGATCTGAAAAGCCTGCAGGCAAAGATTCGGGAACTCTGTCCGGAGGTTTACAGCTGACCGCAGATCGATCCCAAACCGTATCTTTCAGCTTCATCACATGTATTGGCCGGCTCCGGAAAATTCCCGGAGCCTGCCCTGCTTTTCCGTATATGCTTAAAGCGCCAGGATCCAGCGCACATACCAGCGCTTCCAGCGCGGCAGGGCTCCCATGACACGTTCACACTCGCGGCGCCAAGACGCCAGCGCATCGGTCCGCTCCTCTTCCGTCAGCCGATGCTGGCTGAATCGGGCTTTGCGCGCCAATTCCCCCAGAACGGCATCCGGCCGTGCTCCCCACGGCGCAAGCCGACCCAGATGGCCGTATGCCGCAATGACCGCCGCATTGACATCCGGCCCGTAAAGCCGACGCCTCCGCCGATATCCCGTCAGAACACTTCGGAGCGGCACAGCCGCAGCCAGGCACAGCGGAATGCAGGTCCAAAGCCAGCCTGCGTCAGCTTTCGCCGTCTCCTGAGGCGCGCTCTGTTCCGGTTCCTGCGGCCCGGGGTTATCCGGGCGCGCCGGCGTTTGCGAAGCGGCAGGCTGCCGTTCCGGCTCCGGCTGCCGCTCTGCCGGAGCCGGAGCCGGCGGCTGCTGCGATTCCGGCGTGATTCCGGTGGCGGAGGCCGGCGTCATATCCACCGGGTACCAGCCATAGCCGTCCAGATAAATTTCCACCCACGCATGGGCTGCGGAATCCGGTACGCTGACCTGTTCGGCTGCCGGAAGCTCCGCCGTATAACCGCTGACGTAGCGCGCCGGAATTCCATAGGCGCGCAGAAGCAGCACACCGGCACTGGCGTAATGCACGCAATACCCTCTGTGGCTTTCATTCAGAAAATATCCGACAAAGTCCTCGCCCTCCGGCGTATAGGGCGTCTGGAGATCATATTCCGTACTGAGATCCAGCAGGTGTGCAATCCAGCCGGCAGTGTACAGCGAGCTTCCGTATGCGCCGTATTGAAAAACCTGAGCGTCCGGCGTCCAGCCGGAAAGCTCGCTGTCATCAAACTCAGCCTGCAGGCGGAGCGCCCAATCGCGGTAAATCTCCGGAAAAGAGTCCGGCACATCCAGATAATTCTCATGGACAAACGCACGATAGGCCGCCTCTGCCTCCGCTGCAGCCCATGGGAGCGGCTGCATTGCATCGTCCGGCAGCGCATCCGGCTTATAGTACAGGTTTTTTTCCCGGACTCCAACATTCCGGTCCAGCTGTGTAGCGTTGACAACATCCCACTCTGAAATCTCATCCGGCGTCGTCGCCAGCTGATATGGTGTAAACATACACCCATCCAGGGAACCAGGGTATTCGATCACCATCTCATAATAGGGGCGTCCCAGCGCTGTAAGGGACGGAAAATTCAGAGGCTCATATCCATTCAGTACCTGATTCCCGTCGCCGTCCGACAGTCCGGCTGCAGCATAGGCCCCGTCCTCCAGCGGCAGCCAGGCGTCCCCGGTATAGACTGCAGCCGCCGTTCCGCGGAGATAAACACGCCCTGCGTGTTCCGACTGTACCCGCAGAACCGTCCTTCCTGTAAAATTCCTCGGCCCCGCCTCATCCAGCCGGACGCTGACATCCGCGCCGGAGCCCGGCAGCAGGGATGCCAGGCCGCCCATTGCACCGTCGCTTCGGAGAAAATGGTCCGCCGCATCCTCCAGGTAAGTCCTTGCCGTCTCCGTCCACGCTGGCTGGCGATAGGCCTCCCGCGGCACACACACGCTCAAAAGCGCCAGCAGCAGCGCCACCGGTGGCAGACAAAGCAGGGAAAACCCTGCGCCTCCGACCGGATCATCCCGCCAGCAAAGGCTGCTCATCAGCATAACGCACCAGCATGCCGCCAACAGCATCAGCGGCAGCCAATCCGGAAAGGCCTCCACGACCAGCGCTGGGAGCAGCCAAGGCGCCGTCAAAAGAATCGTCAGCCCCGCCGAACGGCCCCGGAGCACCGCCCAGGCCAGAGGAACAGCCAGCAGGGCTGCCGCCGCAGACAGGGCGCAGGTCACCGCATGGACGGGCCGGGACGAAACCGCCGCCGCAAGCGCCAGCTGCAGAACAGCGGCTACCTTCCCGGCCGTCAGCAGTCCGCCTTCCCACAATGTGATGCGGAATTTCCAGATCAGTGATGCAAACACCACAGCCGCCAGCAGGATGGCCGCCAGCTGCCCGCGCTTCGGCAGTGCAAAAAAAATCAGGGACAGCAGTGTGAGCGTCAGGCAGACACCGAACAGCGCCATCCGGTCGGCCTGGATCCCATAAGCGCTTACAAAGCTGAAAACCGTCCCGATCAGCGCCAGAAGCATCAGGCACCCGTCCGCCAGGATACAGAGGCCGGCGGCAGACTGCGGGCCGGCCGGCCGGAGTTCCTTCCATTGTTTTTTCATGCTTCCTTCTCCCGGCCGATTCGGATGATCCAGTCACCGGCCGTTTTCCGCGGCAGAGTTTCTTCTTCAAAGATGCTTTTCCCGGCAAGCGGAGCCGGATCCTCCAAAGCGGCAGCCATGCAGCGTTCCAGATCCCGCCCGCCGGAGATTTGATGCTCCCGCAGAATCCCGGTCAGCGGGTGGCGCCACTGAATCCGATGGAGCCGCTGCCGCTCCAGCAGGCTATGGCTCACAGTATACAGCCGGTCCAGGATCCGGTCCATCTCATCCGGCGTCCCAAAATGATCGAACAGCAGCAGAGGAATTGTCTGGCGGGTTTCCATCATCTCCCGGAACACCAGTTCATCCCGCTTGGAGGACAGTTTCCAGTGAATCAGCCGCACCGGATCTCCGGGGCGGTAAGGGCGCAGCTCATACTCCTCGCCGGTTCCTCCGCCGCGTCCGGCCGGCAGAACCGCCCCGCCCTGCCGCCCCCGTTCCGGCTCTTCCGGTATTTTCCCCTCCGCATCCAGCAGCGGGAGAACCGGCATCAGCGCGGGAGGCGGCGTCGGGCGGCGCAGGGAGAACAGCCCCAGGCAGTCGCACACCCGGATCTGCGTCACACTGCATTCCAGCAGGCCGCAGTGCGAAGTATCTGCCGGGATCACAAGGCGCCGCGGACGGGATGCGCCGGACAGGCGCAGGCGTTCAAAAGACCGCTTTCCCGTCATCCGGTTGCAGAGCTTCAGGCGCAGCGTAATTCTGGCCAGCGGGAGGCGGCGCCGGTTATCCACCGTAAGCAGCCAGCGCGTGGCCGTCCCGCGGCCCGCCGCGGCGCTTTGCGGCGCCGCGCTGATCCGGCAGGCCAGCATCGCAGGCAGGCTCAGGCAGAAGGACAGGGCCGGCAGGATCACCGCCAGCGTCAATGCAAAAAACGCCAGATAGTGGTCGGAAAAAATCTGAAGCAGCGCCAGCGCAAGCAGCACGGCGCAATAGGCAATTCTTCTCCGTATCATGGCTATCGGATCTTCGGGGCTTCCACCAGGTTCAGAATCTCCTTCACCGCTTCGCTGCTCTCCGATGGGCCGCCGGCAACCGGGATCAGGCGGTGCGCAATGGCATCCGGGAAGATGGAACGAATATCCTCGGGCACGGCGTAATCCCGGCCATGCAGAAAGGCGGTTGCCCGGCTGGCAGAAGCCAGCGCCAGGGCGGCGCGCGGGCTTGCTCCCTGCAGGATACGGGGATGGCTGCGGGTGGCGCCCACCAGGCGCACGATATAGTCCAGCAGATCCTCCGCAATAAAAATATGATCTACCGCCGTACGCAGTTCAGAAAGCTCCGCATGGGAGATAACCTGGCGAACATTCCCCGGTTCCCCGCCCTGCTGCCTGCGGCGAAGCAGCTCCAGTTCATCGGCCGGGCGCGGATACCCAATGGTCAGGCGCAGCATAAACCGGTCCAGCTGCGAGTCCGGCAGCAGCTGGGTTCCGGATGCGCCGGTCGGGTTCTGCGTGGCAATGACCAGAAACGGCTGCGGAATCGGATGGCTGACGCCATCGACCGTAACCTGCCCTTCCTCCATTGCCTCCAGCAGCGCCGACTGGGTACGGCTGGTCGCCCGGTTGAGTTCGTCGGCAAGAAACAGGTTGCAGAGCAGGGCGCCGGGCTGATACTCCAGCTGGCCGGTCGCCCGGTTCACCATGGAAAAGCCGGTGAGGTCAGACGGCATGACATCCGGCGTAAACTGCACGCGGCCGTAGCGAAGCCCCAGCGCCCGGGAAAAAGCCAGCGCCATCGTCGTCTTGCCGACGCCGGGAATATCCTCCAGAAGGATATGGCCGCCGGCAAGAATGGCCAGCAGCATCTTAATCAGCACCTCATCCTTGCCGACAATCACCTTTTTCACTTCCGCAATCACTCTGGCTGCGAGTCTTGTATCGTTCATCCGTCGCTCCTCCATGGCTGTCATCTGCCTTTCCCGGGCCGGCTTCCGCCCTCCGCACAGCACGTTGAAAACGGAAGGCCATCCCCGGCCTCCGTTCCCCCGCCATACAGGCGCAAAGCGCTGTACCCGCTGCAGGACGCTGCGCTGCCCCGGATTTAAAATGGAGCGCCCCGGCACAGGGACGCTCCGCACTGTCCTGAAATGCCGGCGCACCGGGCGGCAGCCCTCTATTTTTGAGAAGCCAGCCGCTTCTCCATATATTGATGCGCCGCCAGTTCCAGCGTATCGTCCAGCGGCGCAAGCGCAGCGCTGCCGTATTTATACGCCAGCGCTGCGGTCAGAATGCAGTCGCAAAGCGCCGGATTTTTCGGCAGCAGGCATCCGTGCGAATAGGTGGCGAATACATTCCGGAACCGCGCGCCCTCGTATCCGTCTTCCCCATTATTTCCGAATCCGGAAAGCACCTTGCCCATGGGCCGGACTCCCCCGCCCAAATATGTCTTTCCGGAATGGTTTTCAAATCCCACCACCGTCGCTCCGCCGAGATCTTCGCATGTGAACATGTAATTCCCGATCATGCGATCTTTACATCCGACGGTATCCAGATCCAGCGCGCCAATGAAGTCGCACTGCACGCCGTCCGGGTTTTATGGGCGTTCCCCACACTCGGCTACCCGCCGCAAATGGCCAGGAACGTCTTTCCGTCGGCCACTGCCGCACGGATCTCACCGGCTTTCCCTCCGCCAAGATCCTCCAGAAGAACCTCCTGTTCAAAATCCTGGCCGCCGCCGATAAAAAACAAATCGTAGTCCGACGCCCGCAGGGGCTGCCCCACGGAAATCCCCGTGGTCAACACGTCGATCCCCCGCCAGCGCAGCCTTTGCTCCATGCACAGGACGTTGCCGCGATCACCATAGAGATTCAGCACATCCGGATAGAGATGGCAAATCTTCAGTTCCATACGCATCCTCCCTATTCCCAGAAGTCCTTGAATCCATATGTTTTGCTGATCTTGTCCCGCAGCCCCAGCATGGCCGTATAGGTGGGCATAATATAGACGGGACTGCGCTGGGCAATACAGGCGCGCACCAATTCGCCGTAGTCCTTGATGACCTGCAGTTTTTCTGCCGGCACTCCGGCGTATTTGAACCGCACCGCCATATCATCCGCCCGGATCCCGGACACCAGAAGCCGCTCCAGCCGATCCCCCATTGCAGCCACTTTTTCAAAATCCACGTCCCAGATCCAGCTGACGTCTCTGCCGTCCTGCGCCCGGTCGTTCAGGCAGACTACAAAGACAGAGTTCTCCTGGGTATTGGTCAGGAAATTAAGCACCTGGTTACAGCCGGCCGGATTCTTAATGAGAATCATGCGCAGGCTTGTCCCTTCAATTTCAAACTTCTCCATACGCCCGAAACCGCAGGCAAAGGAAGAAAGGGAGCGGGAGACGGTATCCAGATTCAGCTCCAGGGCCCGCCCGCAGGCCATGGCGGCACAGGCGTTGTAAATATTATAGCCGCCGGGCAGATTGACTGTGGTATCATAGGTCGTATCCCCTGCGCGGATCAGCACGCGGGAACATTCCGTATCGGTGGACAGCACCTTTGTTACGGCAACGTCCGCGGCCGGCCGGCAGTATCCGCATGCAGGGCACCGGTATCCGCCCAGATGCCCGTAAGTCACGTAATCATAGACATACTCATGCTTGCAGCGGATACAGTAGGGCGCGTCGGAGAGCTCGGCCACCCGGTGCGCATAAACCGGCGTATCCACCCCGTAAAACAGCACGGGGTTTTCCACCTGGTCGGCCAGCGAGCGGGACAGGGAATCATCGGCGTTGATGCACAATATCGCATCCCGGCAGTTGGAAATACCGATCCGAATGTTCTCCAGCGTGTGCGTCACCTCGCCATATCGGTCCAGCTGATCACGGAAAACATTGGTTACCACCACCACTTTCGCTGTCACATACCGGCTGATGGCCTTGAACGCCGCTTCATCGGTCTCGATGAGCGCGTAAGGGTAGCGGCATTTTCCCGTCAGCGAGGAGTGCATGGCAAACTCCGCAGTCACGCCGCTGAGCAGATTGGCGCCGGATTTGTTGGCAAAGAAAGAAATTCCAGAATCGGTCAAGGCCTGCTC
>JAHZEF010000110.1:0-1248 GCA_019422005.1 Clostridiales bacterium | reverse complement strand
GTGGTCTTGCCGTTGGTGCCCGTGACGAGGATCGTCGTCACGTCCTTTGCCAGATAACCCAGAACGCCGGGACAAAGCTTTAACGCCACACGGCCCGGAAAGTCCGTGCCGCCTCTGCCCAGAAGCCGGAGGGCGGCCCTGCAGAGTTTACAGGCCAAAACAGAGAAAAAAACGTTTACTTTCATGCCGCACATTATACCACGCCCGCCCGGAATTTACAACCAATGCAGAATATTTTGGATGCGTCTTGCGAAGCCTGTCGAACTTTGTTACAATAGGTTACACATTGGAGGATTGATCATATGCGACTGATTTCCTGGAATGTCAACGGACTCCGCGCCTGCCTGCAGAAGGAGTTCCTGACTGTTTTCCAAACGCTGAACGCCGATTGTTTCTGTCTGCAGGAAACAAAGCTGCAGGCGGGGCAGGTGGAGCTTCCGCTGGACGGCTACCGGCAGTTCTGGAATTACGCCGACAGGAAAGGCTATTCCGGTACTGCTATTTTCACAAAGCGGGCGCCGGTCTCCGCCTCTCTGGGCGTCGGCGTGCCGGAACTGGATACGGAGGGCCGCGTCATCACGCTGGAGTATGACCGGTTTTACCTGGTCACCTGCTATACGCCCAATGCGCAGGAAGGCCTCAAGCGCATTGAGCACCGCATGTCCTGGGACGACGCATTCCGTGCGCATCTTTGCAGCCTGGATCAAAAGAAACCGGTTATCGCCTGCGGCGACCTGAATGTGGCGCATCAGGAGATCGACTTGAAAAACCCCGGCCCGAACCGTGGGAATGCCGGCTTTTCCGATCAGGAGCGTGAAAAGTTCACGCAGCTTCTGGCGGCCGGTTTCACCGACACATTCCGCTATCGCAACCCGGACGCCGTCGGCGCCTACTCCTGGTGGAGCTACCGCTTCAACGCACGAAAAAACAACGCGGGGTGGCGGATTGACTATTTCCTGGTGTCCGACCGCATCCGGGACGCTGTGGCGGCGGCTCCCATTTATCATGAAATTTTCGGTTCCGACCATTGTCCGGTCGGCCTTGAACTGGAGGAGGAGGCCCTGCCATGAGATACCGTTTCACCTGCCGGCTGACGGCGCTGCTGCTGCTGATTGCCGTATTGTCGGCGCTTGCCGTCCCCGCCATGGCCTTTGAACAGGCCAGCGACTGGGCCGTTTCCGACCTGAACGAGGCAAACTTATTGGGCCTCCTTCCGGAAACGCTCCTCAGTGCCGACATGAGCGAAGA
>JAHZEF010000011.1:33551-34367 GCA_019422005.1 Clostridiales bacterium | reverse complement strand
CGCAGAGCAGCATCTTGGCAGCCTGGGTGCCGGTCACGGAGCCTTCGGGGTTGAATTTGCCATTGCCGACGCCGGCCACGATACCGGTCTTGGAGGCATAGGCGATGTAGCCGCGGGCCCAGTGGGTGGTGCAGTCGCCAAAGGTGTTGGCGCTCTTGTACAGGTCTCCCACATCGTTGCCCTTATTCAGAATAAAGGTAACCATCTTGGCCATCTGTGCGCGGGTCACGTTGGCTGCGGGACGGAAGGTGCCGTCGGTGTAACCGTTGATTACATCGATCGCCGCCATGACTTCAACAGCTTCCTTGTACGTGACGCTGCTGTCGTCCGTGAATTGTGCACCGGCGACGGTTGCGAAGCCCATCAGGGTTGCCACAACCAGCACCAGTGCGAGAACTTTCTTTAAGTAAGGCAGCAGACCGGGTTCAGAGGCGGACGGCCGCCCGGGGGAGCGGGCGGCCGGAAAAGTTTTTGTTGATCTGCGACGCATTATCTGATACTGTTGCGGTACGGAGGAGCGGCGGGAAGGGGCCGGACGGGCGCCGGACGGGCGGAGCGGGGAAACAGCGCCCGGTGGTACGCCTCCAGGACGGCCCGCTTCCGGTCCATGCGGACGCTGACATACCGCGCCGTGGTGGCGTCGAGGCCGGCGGAGAGGTTCAGCTGCAGGCCCGTGCCGCGCAGGGTATGGCCCAGGATGGTGCCCACGGTGTAGAAGTCCCCGGTCAGCTCGTGCATGTTGGTGGCGGCGGAATGGCGCAGGTCGTGAAAGCGGATGTGGGGCATCCCCAGGCTGTGGAGCAGGCGGCCGAAGTC
>JAHZEF010000011.1:31250-33541 GCA_019422005.1 Clostridiales bacterium | reverse complement strand
GGCGGTGGAAACCCGTTCCCGGCGGTAGGGCGCGCCGTTTTCGGAGGAGACGACCAGGCGGTTGTCATAGTAGGCGCCGCCGCCCAGGGCGGAGAGCTCCATGCGCTGCTGCTGCAGCTGCCGCTGCCGGAGGAAGAAGGGGCGCGCCGCCGGCGTGATGGGCAGGTCGCGCTCCTGGGACTTGACCGGGGCCATCCCGGCCAGGAGCGTGGTGCCGGCGGCCACGTGGAACGGCAGCTGCTCGCAGACGCGGAACAGGCCCCGTTCCAGATCCACATGGTCCCAGCGCAGCCCCAGCACCTCGCTGATGCGCAGGCCGTACAGCGCCGCCAGCAGGATGGGCATTTCCCAGCGGGTGCCGATGGCGCGGCTGAGCAGCTGCTGCAGCTGCGCGATGGTATAGGGATCCGGTGTCCTGGCGTCTTTGGGCAGGCGGGTGATCAGGTTCTTGGTGGGATTGGAGGGGATGTACTGGTATTTCCGCGCCTGCTCCAGGGCGGCGCCCATGGTTTTGCGGACCAGCCGCACGACGCCGGGGGACAGCCCACGGTCGATCAGGGCGCCCAGCAGGTCGTCGATCATGGGGGCCGTCAGCTGCTGCAGCTCCACCTGGCCCAGCGTCGGCACGATGTAATTGCGGATGACGCCGCGATAGCTGGCGATGCTGCTGGGGCGCAGGTTGGCGCGGCCGTGCCGCTCCACCCAGTCTTCAAAGTAGGACTGCACGGTCTGTACCGCCTGGGGGGACGGGCATGTGGTGGCGGGAAGGGTCATGGTCTCTCTCTCCTTATTACCTTATTATATAATGTAATACCTTGCATCCTGGCGCCGTTATTTTAACATGCCGGGGCGCGGCGGGATAGCCGGAAACCGGCCGGCTTCCGCGGCGGGGCGCTGCCGGGACGGCTGCTTTTTTTCCCAGATTATAACTGTATCCAGAATAAAATGTATGGGATCGATTTATTGAAACTGACAAAAAGGATAGAATACATGGGGATATAGTGATACAATACGTGGGAGAACAGGCATGCAACTGGATTATCAAGAGATTGGCCACAATGTGCGGCTGCAGCGGACGCAGTTGGAGATGAAACAGGCGGAACTGGCAGAGCGTATTGACGTCTCCTCGCAGCATATCAGCCAGATTGAATGCGGGCGTACCAAGCTGAGCCTTCCGGTGCTGGTGTCGCTGGCGAACGCGCTGGACTGCGACGTCAACGCGCTTTTGGGGACGAACATTCAGGGGGAACAGACGGTTCGCAACATGATGAACAGAGAACTGCAGGCGCTTCTGGAGCAGGCGCCTCCGCAGAAATTGAAGCTGTGCCTGGCCGTGTGCGGGGTGATTTTGGCGCAGCCTGAGGATGCAAGCTAGACCGGCTGCCGTGATCAGACAGCTGGCTCTTTTTTTAAATAAATTCAGTCAGGCAAAACGGCCGGGCGCAGAAAGGGCCCGGCTGCGGGTCAGTATGACCAGGGAGAATTTGGAACCGATAGAGAGAGAAACGGGGAGAAATAGCTTGAATCAGAAACATCGGGCTTATATTGCGAAGCTGCACGAAGCGCGGGCTCCGGCAATGCGCCAGATGGCGGAGCGGCATCTGGCCGACAAGTCGCTGGCGGATGATTTGGTGCAGGAAGTTTTCCTGACGGCATGTCGGAGAGCGGAAGTATTCTGCGAGCATCCGGAACCGGAGAAATGGCTGACGGTTGTACTGCAGAAGAAAATCATGCACGAGCGGAGAAGATCCGGGCGGAGCCGCGAGGTTCTGACGGATCAGATCGAGCTGTTCGGCAGCGAGATAGAACTGCCGCTGGAAGCATGCCTACCTCGGGAGATGGATGAGAAATACCGGGAAATCCTGGTGCTCCGGTTCGAGGAACTGCTGGACTACAACGAGATCGCCGAGCGGCTGCATATTTCTCCGGCGCTTTGCCGCCAGCGGGTGTCCAGAGCAAAGGCCTGCTATCGGAAATGGATCAAGGGGAGAAAATAATGGCGCGGACTGTCACAAAACGGCGCGCTGAGGGAATATAAGGGACAGGAGGTTGCAAAGGATGCGCAGAAAACGGGACGCCGCCGGGGAGGGCGGCAGATCGGGCAGGAACAGCGGCCTGGAAAATCTGGATTCCAGGGACAACGCCCAGCTGTTGGAGGAGCTGGATTCCTATCTGGAGCGGACGGATATGTTCTCTCTGGATCTGGAGCGCGTGGACGCTTATCTTGCAAAAATGCAGGAACGGGAGCCGGTGGGAGAGGGCTATGACCAGCCGGCGGAGCTGGAGCGATT
>JAHZEF010000011.1:22304-31240 GCA_019422005.1 Clostridiales bacterium | reverse complement strand
GCGGCGGTGGAGGCGGAGGAGGCCGCGCAGGCCGCGGAGCGGAAGCCGCGCCGGGCGCACAGGCTGCGCCGGGTCTGGTGGAAGGCCGCCGTCGCTGCGGTTCTCGTTTTTGCTGTGGCCGCCAGCACATTTGGTTCCAATCCCATCAAAGCTTTGCTGGAGCGAGTGGAAGTCTTCTTCATGGGTACCAACCCTTCCGGCCAGTTGGAATTGCCGGAGGACAGTGTCAGTGAATATCGTTCTCTTCAAGATGCATTGGATCAGAATGGGATTAAGGTAAAAGTAAGCCCAACATGGATTCCTTCTGATTATTCTGTTGACTTTGTGAGAGTACGAGAAAGTGACTATACGATTCGAATAACTGGTTATTACATATCTGATAATAGATCAGGGTTTAGAATACAAATTTCTGACAGTGAAGAAGATACTGCTTATATTGACGAGAAGATTGAAAAATCTGGAGATAGCATTATAAGGAACGGTATTGAATACTTTATTTTGCCAAATACGGAAAATGTAAAAGCCAGTTGGCAAAATGGACAGTATGCTTGTGTAATCAGCGGCCAATTAACGACAGAAGAGCTAGAAAAGATGATAGAATCAATTCAATAGGGAGTGTCTGTTATGCGAAGAAGAGCAGTAACATTATTATTGGTAGTCTGCATTGTCATGTCGGTTGCAAATGCTGTATTTGCCAGAGAAGTGGTTCCGTATGCTAGTAGCTACCTTGATCGCTATGGCGTGTCGCTGATTGCTGTGGGAGACGGCCAGATGGCGATTGATATGTCTGTTGATGGTGTGTCAAAGATGTCCAAAATTGGTGTATTGGAAGTTTATATTGAGGAAAAGAATACGAGTACTAGTTCTTGGCATGAATATGACACGTTGTATGGCATGGACGACCCGGATACATTTTATGACTATAACTCCTACGATTATTTGCGGACGATCTACTTTGATGGCGTGGTAGGCAGATATTATCGTGTGACGATCACCGCCCATGCGGTTAACAGCAGCGGCTCTGATCACGGCGATGTGACATCCTACACAGTCCGTTGTCAATAAGATTCCCCCCTCTGCGCATTGGAAGCAACCTCCCCAAACAGAAATTGGCCTGCTGCAAACATCGTTTGCAGCAGGCCGTTTTTTATGCCGACCGGCCGGGTGCGCGCCGCCTCAGTGGATATCCCGGAACGTCAGGTCACGCGGGCACGCTGTGCTCCCGCAGATACGCAGCCAGAATGGCGATGAACCGCGAAGCGGTGGGCTTGCGGTCCAGCCTGCAGCCGGCCAGGCGCTCCAGGAGCTCCGGGTTGCGCAGCCAGGCAATCCCGGCCACGGTCCGGATGTTCCGCTCCACGCAGCTCATGGTGGTGTGGAACTGGGAAGCCACTTCAGGATACAGCCATTTGGTCACCATCAGCAGCCGGTCATAGTCCTGCGCAGTCAGCTCCACAGCGCTGACCGTGTAGGAGAAGCCGGTATAGTTGGCGGTGACGCCAAGGCTGTAGAGCAGATGGCGAATTCTTTCGTTCATTCGTTTTCCTCCCCGAACAATGAAATGATTTGCTGGATCAGTTCCGCCAGCCGCCTCCGCTGCCCCGGCCCGAGATCGGATACCAGAACCATGGACTGCAGCAGATGCAGCATCAGGACGTGCTGCTTCCCGCTGTAATCGCCGAACAGGAGCATAAGCGGATCCGCTTCGATCTGTTCTGCCATGTATTGGATCGTGTCGATGGTGGGATTCGCCTGCTTGTTCAGCATCTTTTGTAAATTGGAACGGGATACGCCGAGGTCTTCTGCCAACTCCGCGGTCGTCTGTCCGCGACTGCGCTTGAGCGCGCTGAGGTTTGCGGATAATGCGTCCTGTAAATTCACAAAGATTACCCCCTTGTCAATAAAAATATGGGGTTTTGTGTCAGAAGTACAGGCCGTTTCGATGGCATTGCGCGCTATCATTTGAGAAGCGGCTGTTGGAACTGTTCGCTGGGGCAAAGCAGGCGGCTTTTGGGCGTACCGGTACGGCTGAGATGCGCTCAGTACCCGGAAAGCAGCCGTTCTCCTCACTCTCCCCCAATATAGGTATTCCCGCAGAAAAGCAAAATGTGACAAGGTTCGACAATTTTTTTTGACCCGCCCGCCGGCGGCAGCCTGGAAGATCCTGCAATATTACAGTTTTGTTACAGATCAGACGGCGATATAGACTTTTCCGCCGCGGCGTGTTAGACTGCATCATGCAGAGAGTTGCCGCGCCCCGGATGAACCCGGCATAGATACGGGAAGGCTAGCCACGGTATGTATACCGGGCGCTGAACGGCGGCGGGGCAGGGCTCTGACATTTTACGAGGAGGAATACTCGACATGAAGAATCTGAAAAAGGTTCTCGCGCTGGTTCTGGTTGTGGCCACCCTGATGGGCTTCGCAACCGTCGCCGGCGCAAAGTTCTCCGACGACAGCAGCGTCACTTACAAAGAAGCTGTTGACGTCATGGCCGGGATCGGCGTGATCAACGGCTATACCGACGGTACCTTCCGTCCCACGGCCAACGTGACCCGTGCACAGATGGCCAAGATGGTTGCGTACATCCTGGCTTCCGGCGATGATGTCGGCGATCTGTATGCAGGCGCCAACACCTTCTCCGACTGCACCACCCACTGGGCCCGCGGCTACATTGCCTACGCCTCCAAGACCGGCTTCGTGGCCGGCGTCGGCAACGGCAAGTTCAACCCCGAAGGCTCCGTGACCGGCACCCAGGCTGCCAAGATGCTGCTCTGCGCGCTGGGCTATGACGCCACCATCGAGCAGTATGTGGGCGTGAACTGGGCGGTCAACACCCTGGCCGACGCCAAGACTGCCGGCCTGCTGAAGAACCTGAACAAAATCGACATGAGCGCCGCCCTCACCCGTGAGGCCGCTGCCCAGATGATGTTCAACGCGCTGAACGCCAAGACCGTGAAGTACTCCAACAAGGGCTCCAACATCGTCATCAACGGCGTTGAGATCTCCCAGGGCGCTTCCGATCCTGAGTTCATCAACATCTCCGACAAGGAAGACAAGGTTGTCTACGAGACCCTGCGCGCCAAGTACTTCGAGGATCTGGACAAGAAGGAAGGCCAGTCCGATGACTTCGGCCGTCCCGGCAACAAGTGGACCTACAAGAAGGACGACATCGGCACCTACGGCTCCGCCGCAGACGAAGTGTTTGTTCTGGAAGACGACTACAGCAGCAAGGCTGACCTGATCACCGCCCTGAAGGACGAGGATCTGCTGGACAACAGCGACGCCAAGCTGGCTGAAGGAGTCAAGATCGCCGTCAACGGCGATAAGACAGCTGAGCAGAGTGAGGCCCTGGCTGCCCTGAAGCGCGGCTCCGTCGTGGAAGTCTTCCTGAATGAGGACGACAGCGATGAGATCACCGCTGTGGTGGTTTACTACTACTCCGTCAGCAAGATCGACGAAGTGGACGACGACATCAAGGCTTCCGACGAGAAGGACGGCGTGTCCTACTACGTCTCCCTCGAGGACTTCGATACCGTCAACGACATCGACCTCCCCGGCTTCGACGCCAAGACCTATGTGGAAGGCGCCTATGTTGCCTATATTGACAACGGCACCGACGTGATCGCCTCCAACATTGCCAACACAGTCACCGGCTCCGTCACCACCAGAAACACCAAGGACGGCTACCTGACGGTGGACGGCACCAAGTACTATGCGGTTGGCGCTCTGAACCTGGATCTGTCCAAGGTCAGCACCGGCAGCGACTATGACTACACCCTGTATCTGGACGTCAACGACAACCTGATCGGCTTCGAAGAGAACGAAGGCCAGGCCACCATCGACGATGTCTACTATGTGGTTGCCAACTGGACTGGCAAGGATAGCTATAACAAGGATGCCTACTTTGCACAGCTGGTTGCCCTGACCGACGGCTCCGTCTCCGAGGTTGAGCTGGAGCAGGCCATGAGCAAGTACAGCGTTTCCAACGGTGATCTGGTCACCATCTCCGACAAGAAGAACGGCGACTTCAAGGCCAACAACGACAAGTATGACCTGACCGAGTGGGCCGATGCCGACTACGACACCGATGCAACGGTTGTCGACGGCGCCAAGTTCACCAAGTCCGGCAACAAGGTCGACCAGACCGGCGACCTGATCCGTCTGAACAGCTCCACCCAGTACATCATGGTGGAAGGCAGCGAGGCTGACCTGTCCGCGTCCCTGAAGACCGGCGGCATCTCCTACACCGTGAAGGCTGGCGACGATGTGACGGTCATCACCGAGGATGGCAAGAACATCGCTCTGTACGTCATCATCGCCGGCGCCGACACCTCCGAGTCTGTGGACTTCAACAGCGACGACATCCTGTACGTCGATGCGGTTTCCGATGAGAAGGGCGACGGCTTCTACACCCAGGAGGTCTACCTGGCCAACGGCACCAAGGACTCCCTGAACATCGCTGACGACGAGTATCCCTCCTTCATCAAGGCTGGCCAGTTCTTCTCCTATGCGGAGAACGAGGACGGCTACTACGAGCTGGATACGCCCGCTAACTTTGACATCTCCAAGAGCTACACTTGGGACGACGAGTCCGGCGTTGTGATTGGCGCTTCCTATGTAGACCTGTACGAGGGCCTGCTGTCCATCAAGAAGGGCGAGTTCACGGTTGCCGACATCGAGACCGACGGCGCTGCGTTCGTCGACCTGCACGATCAGGATGCTTCCGGCCAGTACGACAGAGGCATTGCCTCCCTGTCCCGTCTGGCTTCCCTGATCGAGGATGACAAGGTTGCTGAGGCGACCCTGGCGCTGAACATCAGCTCCGACGGCGCTGTCACCATCATCCTGACCAGCGCGACCAGCAAGTAATCCTGCTTGCATGGTAAGATTCTGAATCAGAATCGGGACCCCCGGGCTTCGGCCCGGGGGTTTTTTCACTGCCGCCCCCAGCCTCCCCCCGCGCCCGGCAGGGGGCCGAACGGCGGGAACCCGTGCGGTGCGGCCGCTGCGCCGGGTTTGCGTGGGGAGTAAGGTGCAGCGCGGATTTGGCAGATGGCGTTCCGCAGCTCCCGGAAGGCGCTTTACCGGGGCGGATGGATCGAAACCGACGTAAAAAAGATTGCCCTATCTTCCCCGATGGGCAGGAGCGTCCCTGGATGCTGCCTGCTGCAGCATGCTGATTGCAGCGCCACAGGAGCAAAGCAGCCGGTTCGGGCCTGAAAAAGCCAAAACCAGCTGCTTCAAAACAGGATTGCGCCTGCAGGCTGCACACGGAATGATACCGCGGACTGTCAACCAAACGGCCGCCGCGCTGGAAGCCCGCTTCAATCCTGCCCGGCCGTCTTGTGAGTCTCCGGCAGCACGTAGCCCCAGGAGCGCCCGATGCGGATTTTCTGGAGGGCTCCCGCCCCGGCCAGACCGGTGAGAATCCGATTTGCCGTGGCGGACGATACGGCGAACAGCTCCCTTACGTCGGCATTGCGGATGATTCCGTGCTGCTCCAGGAACTGCACAATCTGCGCCCGGCGCTGCGCCCCATCGCACGGCGCCTTGCCGCCGCTTTGTACGGCCTCCAGGAGCGCCTCCCGGATGGCCGACAGCATGAACGTGATGAAAGCGGTAGACGCGGCCTCGCTGTTGGAGCGGTTGATGGCCTGGTAGTATTCGTCCTGCCGGTCATGGAGGATGGATTCCACCGGGAGCCAGGCAAACAGGGGCTTCCATTGCGTCAGCAGCAGCGTGTGCCAAAGGCGCCCGATCCGGCCGTTGCCGTCGGCAAACGGATGGATCAGCTCCAGTTCATAGTGAAATACGCAGCTTTTGATCAGCATGTGATACTCGCTGCTGCGGACCCAGCCCAGCAGTTCCATGACCAGCCCCGGCACATAGTCGGGCAGCGTCCCGAAATGCAGGATGTTGCCATGCCTGTCCGCCACGCCTGCCGGCCCCGAACGGAAGCAGCCGGATTCCTCCAGCAGGCCGCGGGTCAAAACGCCATGGGCAAGGAGCAGATCGTCCACGGAATACGGATCCAGGGCCTCCATCCGTTCATAAATTTCATAGGCGTTTTTGACTTCTGCAATGTCCCTGGGCGGAGCGATGACCTGCCTGCCGTTCAGGACGGCTGTAACCTGCTCCAGGCTCAGGGTGTTTTGCTCAATGGCCAGGGAGGAATGGATCGTCCGGATGCGGTTGGCACGGCGCAGCGCGGGTACTGCGGACAGCGCCTGCGAAGCCGCCGCATGGCCGACCAGTTCAGCAATTTCAGCAATCTCCTCCAGAATGGCGTTCGTAATTTCAAACGGCGGGTTCCTGTTGTACATGGCTGTCACCTCGCGTCTATTATAACAGTTCATCGCTCATTTCATCAATCATTTTGCGCTGATCCAGCATACTCCCAAATGTGCCGGATGTCAACACTACTTTTGATTGAATTGAATTGAAGAGCGGACGAAGTTGTGCGATTTTGCCCCGAAATGCAGCCTGCCATTTGCGGCAGAGGGTTGCAGGGGCTGGACTGGCGCAAAAAACGGGGATCGAAAATCGCCGCAAGCCATCAAAGCGGTCGTCCGCCTGCTGCGCGGGACGGCCGTCCCGCGCGTCTGTTATTACAGTTCATCGCTCATTTCATCCATCATTTTGCATGGATGAAATGAGCGATGAAACCTTTTCTGCTTCCGGGCCTCCGCGCGCAGGGCGGCTGCCCCGCATGGGCCGTCCCGGCGCGCCTATCTGCCGGGCGGTATGGGCTGCCGGGCCTGCCCTCCGCAGCGCTCCAGCCAGGCCGCTTCCCGGCCCTGGCAGGTGAACAGCAGGATCTGGCGCTCCCGGGAAAGCTCCTGCAGCAGCTCCATGGCCGCGGCCATCCGGGTATCGTCGAAGGCGATCAGCGCGTCGTCCAGCACCAGCGGGGCCTGGGGCGGCAGCGCCAGCGCGGCGATGGCCAGCCGGACGGCCAGATACAGCTGGTCGGCCGTGCCGGCGCTCAGCGCCGGCAGGGGGCGGGTTACGGCCTCGCCGGCCTGCCGGGCGGTGATGTGCATCGCCGGATCCAGCAGGACGCGGTCGTACCGGCCGCCGGTCAGGCGGGATATGTACCGGGCTGCCAGCTCGTTGATCCGGGGCGAGAAGCGCGTCTGCAGGCTGTCGTTGGCCCGGCCCAGCGCGTCCAGGGCCAGCGTCAGCGCGTCGTACTCCCGCTGCAGGCGCGCGATCCGCTCCGTCAGCTGCTCCTGCTCGGCGGCCAGCGCGGCGGGGTCGCCGGAGGCCTCCATGCGCCCGCGGCGCAGATCCAGCTGGGACTGCACGTCCTGCAGCTCCCGGCGGACGGCGTCCAGCCGCCCGTCGTCCGCGCCGGCAGCGCCGCCGGCCGCCGGCGGGCCCATGGCGCTGCGCAGGGCCTCGTACCGCTCGCAGGCCAGCGCGGCCTCCCGCTGGGCTGCGGCGTGGAACTGCCAGAGGTGGATGCCCCGCCGCACGGCGCTCCGGGCCGCGTCCAGATCCTGCACGCCGGGGGCGAAGGGGCGGATCTGCGCCAGCAGCGCCTCCCGGCGGGCGGCAAACGCGCTGCTGCGCCCGCTCAGGGCGCGGCGCTGGTTCTCCGCCGCCGCCGTGCTCCGCTGGTGGAACAGCAGGGCCTCGCAGCGGTGCTCCGCCATGCGGCGCACGTCCGCGGCGCTGCCCGCGCCGTAGCGCTCCAGGATCTCCCGGGCCTCCCGGCCGGCGCGGCGGCGGCGGAGCCCGTGAACCACGGCCGCCGCGCCGGCGGCCGCCGCCAGAAGCAGCCCGGCGGCGGCCGGAAGGGGACGGGAGGAGAGGAGCCCGGCCATGCCAACGGCCAGGCCGCCGCCGGCCAGAGCCAGCAGCGCCGGCAGCAGCCAGGGGATGCGCCGCCGCTGCAGCAGGGAAAGCTGCCGGCAGTCTTCCTCCGCCCGGCTGCGCACCTGCTCTGCGGTCAGCGCGGTGAAAGCCGGCGGGCAGTCCGGCAGCTCCGGCTCGGGGACGCCCAGCCGGAGATCCGATTCCAGCGCGCTGCCCGTCTCTGCCAGCCGCTCCAGCTCCAGAAGAAGCTCCTGCAGCGCGCCGGCCGCCGGCAGGCCTTCCACGGTCCTGCGCTTTTCTTCCAGCGCGGCTTCCTTTTTGTCCCGATCCTGCAGGGCCTGCTCCAGCTGTAGCTGCCGCTGCCGGGCCTCCTGCGCCCGGCGCTCGCCGGCGCGCCGCTCCAGCGCCTGCAGCTCTGCGTCCAGCGCCTCCCGGCGGGCCTCCAGGGCCATGGACTCCCGGCCCAGCTGCCGCAGGCCGTCCAGCCGGGCTTGCACCGCGGCAAGCTGCGCCTCCGCCTGGGGCAGCAGGCCGGTCCGGTTGTGGCGGCGGCGGTTCCGCAGCTCCCGCAGCCGCTGTTCGGCGCGGCTGCAGCTGCAGGCCTCGTCCCCGGTGGTGACCAGCGCCTCCAGCCGGGCCTCCAGCGCGTGGTCGGCGGTCAGGGCCATGCCCTGCTGGCGGATAAAGCCGCTGCGCTCGTATACGCTGCGCTCCACACCCAGCAGCGCCGGGCCGCAGGCCTCCGCGGCCAGCTCCGCCGGGCGGCCGGTGGCGGCATCGTAGGCCCGGAACTGGGCCATGGGCGCCCGGCCCTGGCTGGTGCGCTCGATCACCATGCGCCGCCCCTCCCAGGTGAGCTCCAGGCTGCCCTCCATGGGCCGGCCGCTCCAGGGGCGGTATTTGGTTTTGACGGGCAGGGAGGTGCGGGTGGCGCGCTCCGCGGTGTCCACGCCGTACAGCATGGAAAGGAGAAAGGCGGCCCAGGTGGACTTCCCGGCTTCGTTGGGCGCGGTCAGTACGTTCAGGCCCTCGTGAAGCGTCAGGGAATCCCCGTTCAGCCGCCCGAAGGTGGCGGTCATGCGGTGCAGAATCACGGCTCGGGAACCTCCCTT
>JAHZEF010000011.1:15412-22294 GCA_019422005.1 Clostridiales bacterium | reverse complement strand
GCTCATAGAGCGCCGGATCCTCCGCCCGGCCCGGATCGTCGTACAGCGCCTGCAGGAACAGGCCCTTCAGCGTGTCCTCCCCCCGCGCCGCCCACAGCTCCCGGGGCCGCGAGGTTTGATCCCGGATGGTCAGGCTGAAGAACCGGCGGGACAGGGCGTCGTACAGCCCCGGGACGTCCGGTGGAGGGCACTGGCCGGTCAGAAGGATCCGATAGCTGTCCCGCTCCGTATGGGGCGGCAGCGCGGCTTCTATGGCCTCCAGCGGGTGCGTTCCGGCTTCCACGGAGAGGATTTCATACCGGCGGCCCGGCAGCGGCCGGAACTCCACCCGGCAGCCCTCGCCGGAGAGCGTCCCCAGAAGGACGCCCTTTTCGCCGGTCTCGTCAAAGCCGCGGCCCATGGGGCAGCCGGGCCAGGCATAGGCCGTCCGCCCGGCCCGGCGCAGGCCGCCGGCGGTGTGGAGGTGCCCCAGCGCCAGATAGTCCAGGCCGGAGCCCTCAATCTGGCGGGCGGCGACCGGATTATAGGGGGAATTGGCGTTTTCCGGATCGCCGTGAAGCACCATCAGGTTTTGGAGCCGGCGGTCCCGGACCCGGAAGCCCTCCAGCAGGGAGGGGGAGACGGGGGCGGTGAAGGCCGCGCCCCAGACCGCCGCGCCCAGATCCTCCAGCACCACGGCCTCCGGCGCGGCGCTGTGGAAAATATGGACGTTGTCCGGCCAGCCGCTGCGGCGGTAGGGGCTGCCCGGCGCGTCGTAGTCGTGGTTCCCCGGCGCGATGAACACCCGGGCGCGGCAGCTGCGGAGGCTGCGGCAGAGGGCCTCAAACGTATCCGGGCGCACGGCGTCGGCGTCAAAGAGATCGCCGGAGAGCAGCATCAGGTCGCAGCGCTCCAGGCTGCACAGCTCTGCCAGCTCGTCCAGCAGCAGCCGCTGCTCCTGCCGGCGCACGGCCGCCTGCTCCGGCGGCAGGGCGTGAAACGGGGAGTCCAGATGCAGATCCGCCGCATGCAGGAACCTAATCACAGACGTCCACCCGCCCGGCCCGGATGCAGCGGCCCGTGGCCATATCGATGGTGAACAGCGCGCTCTCCAGCTTGCAGGGGCCCGGCGCGGCCTCGAAGCGGGACGTCAGGTCGCCCCGGAAATTGGCGATGGACTGCTCCGGGCGCACCCCCAGCACGGAGTGCGCGGGGCCGGTCATACCCAGGTCGGTAACGTAGCCGGTGCCGCCGGGCAGGATCCGGCAGTCGGCGGTGGGCACATGGGTGTGCGTCCCCCAGACGGCGGAGACGCGCCCGTCCAGCAGGTACCCCATGGCCAGCTTCTCCGAGGTGGCCTCCGCGTGGAAATCCAGCAGCACGGCCCGGGCGTCGCAGGATTTGAGCAGGCGCTCCATCTGCAGAAACGGATTGTCGGGCCCGAAGGGCATGTTGCAGCGTCCGATCAGGTTGACCACGGCCACGGGGCCCGCTTTGGTATCGAACACGCCCCAGCCGCGGCCGGGCAGCTGCGGCGCAAAGTTGGCGGGCCGCAGGAGATAGCGGCAGTCGTTCAGATACGGCACGATCTCCCGCCGGTTCCAGGTGTGGTTGCCCAGGGTGACCACGTCGGCGCCGGCGTCGAACATCTGGTCGGCCTGCTCCGGCGTCAGGCCCACCATGGAGGCGTTTTCGCCGTTGACAACGCAGAAATCCACGCCGTGCAGCCGCCTGAGGCTGCGCAGGTGCTTTTTCAGATACTGAAGGCCGGAGGGAGCGACCACGTCGCCCACGGCCAGCACGGTTAATTCCATAGTTCCTCCTTCCGGGGTGTGGGGCTGCGCCGCGCGCGGCGCAGCGGATCAGGGATGCTCCCAGTATATCTGGTTTTTCTGGAAATTACAACCGGATCACGGTATGCCCGTCCTGCTCCAGCGCGGCCAGCGCCCGGGCAAACTGCGCCTGCCGGGTCAGGAGATAGTCGGTGCCGAAGGTGGAGACGGCGAAGACGGCGACGCCGCAGGCGGCCAGCGCCCCGGCAAGCCGGGACAGAATCCCGGTCAGGGAGAAATCCAGCGTCCCGGCCACGCGCAGCATGCGCCAGCCGTCCTCCCGCGCCAGCGTCCGCGGCGGAACCGCCGAAACCGGGCAGACCAGGGAACGCTCCGTGTCGGTGGCGGCGGTAAAGGTGTAGGGGACGTCCCAGCGGACCTCCGAAAAATCCGGCACCCTGCAGATGGAAAAGGCGCCGTCGATGACTTCCAGCTTCATATCGTTCCTCCTGAATGCAGAACAGCCGCCCGGCAGGGCCGGACGGCTGAGCGTCTGTCGAAAACGGTAACATTGGTTTCTGGGATGGAGCGCCGGCGTTCCGGCCTTACTTGGCGTAGTCCACAGCCTTGGTTTCCCGGATCACGTTGACTTTAATCTGGCCGGGGTATTCCAGCTCGCTTTCGATTTTCTTGGCGAGGTCGCGGGCCAGCAGGATCATATTGTCCTCGCTGACTTCCTCGGGCTTGACCATAATCCGGACCTCGCGGCCCGCCTGAATGGCGTAGGCCTTTTCCACGCCGGGATAGGAGCCGGTCAGCTCCTCCAGCTTTTCCAGGCGGCGGATGTAGTTTTCCACGTTCTCGCGCCTTGCGCCGGGGCGGGCGGCGGAAATGGCGTCAGCCGCCTGCACGAGACATGCGATGATCGTCTGGGGCTCCACGTCGCCGTGATGCGCCTCGATGGCGTTGATCACGATGGGGTTTTCCTTGTACTTCCGGGCCAGCTCCACGCCCAGCTGCACATGGCTGCCCTCCATCTCATGGTCCACGGATTTGCCCAGGTCGTGCAGCAGGCCGGCGCGCTTGGACAGGGTCACGTCCACGCCCAGCTCGCTGGCCATCAGGCCTGCAATGTGCGCCACTTCAATGGAGTGGTTCAAAACGTTCTGCCCGTAGCTGGTACGGTATTTCTGCCGGCCCAGCATTTTGATCAGCTCCGGGTGGAGGTTGTGAATGCCGGTCTCGTAGGTGGCGCGTTCGCCCTCCTGCTTGATGGTGTGCTCCACCTCGCGGCGGGCCTTTTCCACCATGTCTTCAATCCGGGTGGGATGAATGCGGCCGTCCACAATCAGCTTTTCCAGGGCCAGGCGGGCCACCTCGCGGCGGATGGGGTCAAAGCTGGAAACGGTAATGGCCTCCGGCGTGTCGTCGATGATCAGGTCGACGCCGGTGATGGTTTCGAGCGTGCGGATGTTGCGGCCTTCGCGGCCGATGATGCGGCCCTTCATTTCGTCATTGGGCAGGGGTACCACAGAGACGGTGGCTTCGGCGGCATGGTCTGCGGCGCAGCGCTGAATGGCGGTGGCGATAATTTCCCGCGCGCGCTGGTCTGCCTCATCCTTCAGCTGGCTTTCCACCTCTTTGATCTTCATGGCAGTCTCGTGACGAACCTCGGATTCGATGTTTTTGAGCAGGTAGTCTTTGGCGTCCTCCTGCGTCAGGCCGGAGATCTTTTCCAGAACCTCCAGCTGGCTGCGCTTGAGCTGCGCGACCTCTTCCTGGGTGGAAGCGACGTTCTGGAGTTTGCGGTTCAGCTCCTCTTCGCGCTTCTCATGGGCGTCCAGCTTCTTGTCCAGCGCTTCCTCCTTCTGCTGCAGGCGTCTTTCCTGCTTCTGAAGGTCGGTGCGGCGTTCCTTGACTTCCTTTTCGTATTCGGTACGAGATTTATGGATTTCTTCCTTCGCTTCCAGCAGCAGCTCGCGGTTTTTGCTCTCTGCCGCCTTGATGGCCTCGTTGATAATGCGCTTGGACTCTTCTTCGGCGCTGCCAATTTCTTTCTCTGCAACCTTTTTCCGGTAGAGAACGCCGACAAAGAAGAACACAACGGCGCACACAAGGCCCACAATGATGGGAAGAATGATTCTCATGGGCTCCATAATTCTGCGAACACACCTCCTTAAATCTTCAAAATCGGGTATGCGGGGAAACAGCAACGGCGGCATGCGCCTCCCCTAAAGGCACATGCCATGCCATACCAATCCAAAGACTATTGTACCGGCGGAAGCAGACGGTGTCAAGAAAAGATTCAGAAATATCCACGATATCGCGCAGGGAAATTGTGCAATGACTACAAATCCGCAGACCTTTGATTGACCTGCAGAGCGGGGTATGATACTATTTTCACAAACACCCGCGCCTGTGATGGAATTGGCAGACATGCGAGATTTAGGTTCTCGTGCAGCAATGCGTGTGGGTTCGAGTCCCTTCAGGCGCACCACGCCGGAGCAAGGCCTGCTTTGCTCCGGCGTCTTTTTGCAGAGGAGGCGTCATCCGCCGGCGCCCCCGGGCCGCAGCGGCTGTGACGGGGTGCGGCCCGGCGAAGGGGACGGGCCGGAGAAAACGCCTTTGCCGCCCGGGTGAGCGCACCGCAGGCGGCGAATGGAATCGTTCAGAACAGGAAAGGAACGACAGACGATGGATTTTGAAACACTGCAGACGGTCCGGGAAAGCTGCCGGGTTTACAGCGGAACGCCCGTTCCCCGGGAAGTTTTGACCCATCTGGTGGATGTGGCCCGCCTGAGCCCCAGCGGCTGCAACGCCCAGCCCTGGCGGTTCATTGTCATAGATGAGCCGAAGGCGCGGGAACAGGTGATCGACGCCCTGGATGACGATGGGCTGACCGGATGCCCCTGGGGGGACAAGGTGCCCAACTTTATTGTAGTCTGCGAGGACGAGGCCCATCTGCGCCCGGGCGTAGGCGAGCATTACGGTTCCCAGCATTTTGCCCAGATGGATATCGGAATGGCGGCCATGGCGCTCTGCTGTGAAGCGGCCAGCATCGGGCTGGGCACCTGCATGATCGGAACCATGAATCAGAAGAAGCTCCGGGAGGCCCTCGGCATTCCGGCTGAGCGGGTCGTCCGGCTGATTATCACGGTTGGGTATCCGGCCAGGCAGTCCGCACCCCGCCGGAAGGTCCGCAAGAGCCTGGACGAGGTGGTTTGCTACAACCATTGGTGAGGCGCGGGCAGCCGCTGGGCCGGAAAACCTGAACAAGAACGCCAAGAGCCCGCCGCAGGCATTGCTGTGCCTGCGGCGGGCTTCTTCTGCTGTATGCGGGGCGCCTTCCGGACGCTACGGCTGCCGGCCTGCCGGGGTTGGATTGCCGGCGTGATCCAGCCGGACGAAGAAGCGGACGGACAGGAGGCCGATGATGCAGACCAGGAGGCCGCTGGGGAGCAGTACCCGGGAAGGCGCCCCGGAGCACAGGCCGAACAATGCTTTCTGTATTGGAATTACAACAGCGAACAAACGCTGGGATCAGCCTCTGCAAAGATTCCGGTTTCACAGCCCGGCACTCCCCGGGAAATGTTCTGCCCTCTCCGAATCAGCGGTGACAAGCATTCGCCAGACCGCCTGTACTGTACCGACAGAGCCTCCCTTTGCTGCAAAGGAATACCCGCTCAGCCTGCCGTCTTTGATTCGGCCCAACGCAACGCCGGTCTCCGGCATTGCTGTGATTGAAAGATTCCGTGCTCCGATGGCGTTCAGGATAGCGTGTGACGTCTCGCCACCGATCATCACCAATCGTGAGAATCTGCAGTCTGCGCAGAGCCTTTCGGCACAGTTTGCCATGGCGGCCAGGATCCGGCCGGAGAGATTGGGATCCTCCGGCGGATACAAAAGGCGCTGTGTTACAATGACGCTCTGTTCCCGGAGCAGCTTCCTGCATGCACCGCGGACACGCTCCAGCTCCGCCTCCAGACTCTCGTCATTCCGCAGGCAGTCATCCATCCTGAGCATCACCTGGGCCAGCCCGCGCTCTTTGGCGTATTGCAGTTGCTGCTGGACCGTATCGTAGTTGGAGGTTGTAAAGCCGAGACAGCGCGGAGGTGGGTCCGCTGTGCAGGGATTCTGAACCAGACAATCCGGAAAGAAATACTGGGAGAGTGCGTTCATGATTCCCAGTGTGCCGGCAAAACAAGACGTGTATGGAAGAGAACAGGCAGCTTTGACGATGGTGAGACAATCCTGCGCTGTTACGGCATCAAACACGAGGATCCGGCAGTGCGCGTCTTTCAGCGCCGTAATCCGGCCCTTCAGATTTGGCCCCCGCACGTCCTCCAGCTGAATGGTACCAATTTGAAGAGAAGTTTGTTTCCTGAGGATATCCGGGATAAAAGCCGTTGTGGGCTTTCTGGATGGATCCTGTGCGTACATGCTCTCAGGCAAAGGCTTTCCCTTGACATACTGGCAGGCATTGACAACTGATGCATAGTGATCGGGAATGGCATTGACAAGGTAACAAACCTCGGCGCCCAAACCTTCCAGCAAGCCTTCCAGCTCTCCGCCGTGGTTGCCCCGGAATCCCATATCTGTTTTTTTGACAATCACGCCATGTGTCCCCGGCCTGATTTGACGGCCAATGGAGAAATGCTTTTGACGGGCCTCCGCAAGTGAAATTTCCCTGGTTCCGGCATTCATGGAATGGACTGCCTGGCGTGGGGCGGCGCCGTATTCGGCTTCGACGGCAACGGAAGCCCGAATCCCCCGGCTGGCAAACTGTGCACAAGTATCCACTGCGCCGGTCAGATCATCGGCAATAATCAAAATACTCGACATGGTACCTGCCCTCATTCGGATGCAATGGAGTAAATCTGTGTATGGGCGGCGAGGCTGGGCGGTAAATTTTCCGGATCCTCATCGGTAATTAATACATCTACGTCATTTAAGGCCAGGTCTTCCACAAAAGCATTCTGAACGAATTTTTTCTTTTCTGCCAGTACGACAATGGATTTGGAAGAAGCAAATACCTTTCGACGGATCTCTGAAGCCTGAATATTGAAGTAGGTAATTCTTCCGTCCGGCGTAATGCCTCCCGGCGAGGTAAAGCACTTGTTAAAATGCAAAT
>JAHZEF010000011.1:9911-15402 GCA_019422005.1 Clostridiales bacterium | reverse complement strand
TCAGCGTAATATCACCCACCATCAGTGCGCTCTCGCCGAGAATGAACCCTCCGGTGCTGACAGTCGTAATTGTTTTGTGCTTACATAGCTCAGCTGCAATATAAACGTCGCTTGTCACAGCAGTAATGTTCTGTGCAGTAATCTTGGAAGCCATATTGATCAAAGTGGTTCCACTCTCAATGTAAATGATGTCACCGTCGCAAATCAGGGATGCAGCCTTTTCTGCCAATGCGACCTTAACCTGCACATTGATGTTTTTCCGTAAAAATGGATTGTCATAAAGTGTGGTCTTGGCATTGGAAAGGGCGACAAAACCGTAATTCTTTATAAGGACTTTTTGCGCAATCAAATATTCGATGTCACGCCTGGTGGTTGATTCAGAAACCTGCAGATGATCTGCAATATCAGAAATCTTCACGACACCCTGCTGTGCAACAAATGCTTCAATTTTTGAGAGTCTCACCTCCATTTTTGCACTCGCCATACTGTGTTCCTCCTCCATGTGATGGTTATCTTAAAATACAATGCTGTAAATTGTTCCGAAATGGGATGGAATTATTATATCACATCATTGAAATAAAACAAGGATTATATCGAAAAAAGCCCCTGAATTTTCAAATTAAAGAAATATTCCACTTAAAATGAAATTAATAATTTAATTGTTTGCTTAAAATGAAAATATTATTTTAAAATATTGACAGAATATTTTCAATATGATATGATGAAGCCACTATACAGCGGCGAAAAAATGATAGGGGGTTCTGCGTATGAAAGGGCCAGTTGTGGCAATCACCATGGGCGATGCAGCCGGTATCGGACCTGAAATCACCTGTAAATCTCTGCAGCATCCGGATTTATATGAGATATGCCGGCCGGTTGTGATCGGAGATGCAAAAGTTCTTGAAAATGTGATTCAATTGTATGGCCTGGGTCTCACAGTCAATCGGATTGAGGATGTCAATGCAGGAACATATACATGCGGTATCATCGACGTCTTGCATTTTGATGACATCGATCTGAACAAGCTTCGTTTTGGCGAACTTTCAGCCATGTGCGGTATGGCTGCAGTAAAATATACCCAAATTGCCTGTCAAATGGCGATGGAGGGTATTGTGGATGCAATGGTTTCCGCCCCTCTGAATAAAGCGGCCATGCGGATGGCTGGCTATCCCTACGAGGGGCAGACCCAAATCATCGGAGAGCAGACCAAATCAGAAAACTATGGAATGTTCCAACTGCTTGGAACGATACGGACCCTGATGTATACAACCCATATGTCGTTGGAGGATGCCTGCAAAAAGGTGACATACGAGGGGATTCTGAAAAAGATCCATCTGGCCAATGAAGGCATGAAGCTGTTCAGCATCAAAAACCCGACCATTGCCGTTTCTGCACTCAATCCTCACTGCGGGGAAGGCGGGCTTTTTGGCAGGCAGGAGATTGACGCCATCGAGCCGGCCGTAAAAGCGGCTCAGGCGGAAGGGATCAATGTGGTCGGCCCGATCCCGGCAGACACCATTTATGTAAAGGCAAAGGAAGGGCTGTATGACCTGGTGATTTCCCTGTACCACGATCAGTCCAATATGGCCATTAAACTGCTTGGTTTTGGAAATGTTGTCACTCTGCTTGCCGGCGTGCCCATTATCCGCACTTCTACTGGCCATGGCACGGCATTTGATATTGCCGGGAAGAACATTGCGTCTGAAAACAATCTCTGTGAAGCGATCAAAACAGCTGCTGAATTGGCTGCGAAAAGATACGAGAGGTGAATCGGCTATGACAGAAAAACAGGTAATTGAAGAAATCATTTCGTACTCCCGTATGTCATTTGACCGGATGCTGGTCCCCGGCACCAGCGGCAATGTCAGCATGCGGTTTGAAGACAAGGTTTATGTAACGGCTACCAACACCTGTCTGGGGGATCTGACTCCTGAAGATATTGTGGTATGCGATCTGGAGGGAAACCTCATCCGCGGTACGGCCAGGCCCTCCAAGGAAACAGGCCTGCACCTTCTGGTCTATCAGAAGCGTCCGGAAGCTGCCTGCGTGGTACATCTGCATCCGACACATGTGGTGGCGCTGTCCCTACTCAATGAGACAGTACCGGCTCTTACAGCTACCTTTGAGGCAAAGCTGGGGGAAGTGCCCATGATTCCGTTTGCTCCTACCGCGAGCAGCGAGCTGTTCTCCAGTGTCGAAGCTGTTCTGGATCGGCATCCCGACATTTCTGTTTTCACCATTGCACGGCACGGCACCGTGGCCTTTGGAAAAGATTTGCTGCACAGCTTCTTTGTGACTGACCTGGCTGAGGATACGGCCCGGACAGCATTTCTCCTGAGGAATACCAAGTAAATTGCGGGCGCTTCCGCCGCTATGCAGAACTTGCCGGCAGATTTTCCGGCATGGTGCAATGATTCTTCCTCCCTGAGACACCCCCGCCAGCGGGGGTGTCTTTTGCGCCCCGAGCTTGGCTGGAAGGTGTGCGATCTATTAAAAACGGCTTGCTGTTCTGCCGAACAGCAAGCCGCGAAGGCTGTTTTATTTGTATACAGTCGTACCGATTATCCTCACAGCAATCCGGCATGTACAGCCGGGGTCAATTCAGTTCCAGAACGGTCTTCAATTCCCTCGTCTGGTTTTGATGCAGATAGGCAAACGCCTGCGCAGCTTCCTCCAGGGGGAACCTTTTTGTAATCAGCGCCCTTTGGTGCAGCATTCCATGCTGCATGAGTTTCAGTACATGCCCGAATTCGCCGGCTGCATTGCGTGAACCGAAGATGGACAGCTCCTTTTTCGTTACGGCCAGACCGTCCAGCAAGACAGTATCGCCGGTAATTCCGGCTAAAACGATCGAAGCGCCTGCCGCTGCGAAGGAGGGGGTCTGGGACATAACGGCATTGTTTCCGGTAGCTTCACAGACCAGCGCAGCGCCCTCGCCGGCCGTCAGGGCATGAACTCGGGACACGGCATCCTCCGATGTGCTGCAGATACACGCAGCAGCGCCAAATCTGCGGGCCGCATCCAGTCTTCTCTCGGATAAGTCGCAGGCGATTACGCGGACCTGCATGGAACTCAGCACATCAATGATGGTCAATCCGATGGTTCCGCACCCGATTACCAGCGCTGTCTCGCCCGGCGGAACCGGCGCGCGATGGGAGACGTGGTATCCGATGGAATACGGTTCAACCAGAACCGCGTCGTCAGGGCTGAGACCCTGGGGAACAGGATGGAGATTCCGGATGGGATACACCGCATATTCGGCGTAGGCGCCCGTTGCGTTGGCCCCTATAACCCGCAGATTGGCACAGCAGTTGGGCTTTCCGTGGCGGCAGGCAAAACAGGTTCCGCAGGGCAGCAAAATCTCTCCGGTGACCAAGTCACCGATGTCCAACTGGCTTTCCCCATTCAGAGCCTCTACAACTCCAACCATTTCATGGCCATGGATGCTGGGAAAAACAGCATAGGGAGAGGTCCCGTCGTAGTAGTGAAGATCGCCGCCACAGATTCCTACCTTCAGAATCCGTACGAGGGCTTCCCCATCACCGGGTTCTGGTGTTGGTACATCCTCAATGCGAACATCAAAAGGCGCATGCATCACAACAGCTTTCATAATTCTTTCTTCTCCGGCAAACAGTTCTTATTGCATCCGCCGTCCACAAACAGCACCTGGCCAACGATGCCGCTGGCATCTTCAGATGCCAGGTAACAAACCACCCCGGCGATTTCGTCATCTGACAGAAGCCGCTTGTTGGGCAGGACGCTGAGCAGTTCATCGTCGTCCAAAACACCTTCCAGGACAGCGGTGCGGTGCATCTCGGTATTGATGAAACCGGGCGCCACTGCATTGATGCGGATGCCGTATCTGGCCCATTCAACGCCCAGGGCACCCACCAGCGCATTTACCGCACCCTTGGATATGGCGTAAAGCGTCCTTTTGGAAGTGTACCGCACAGAATTTTCCGATGAAATACACACGATGGAGCCGCTTCCCTGGGGGATCATGTGCCTGGCGGCGGCACAGCTGGTGAAATAGCAGGCTTTCAGATTTACACCCATCAGCTTATCCCAGTCGTCCTCCGTAAAGTCGACGGCCTTTTTCCGGATCTGAATACCTGCGTTATTGACCAGGATATCCAGGCGCTTGTGCTTTTTAACCACGTCCTCAATCATCTGTTCAATTTGATCTGTGTACAGCAGGTTTACGACGTACGCTTCGGCCGGATACCCTTCGGCGCAGAATTCTGCTGCTGTCTGATGGAGTTGGTCGGCCATGCAGTCTGCGATTACCACATGAACGCCTTCCTGCAATAGGCGCTTCGCCATAGCTTTGCCCAAACCACGCGCCCCGCCGGTCACAATCGCAATTTTTCCTGTCAGATTTTTCACATGCGTCGATCCTTCCTGTCAAAACCGCCAAAATATGCACGAATCACACGTTCATCGCTGATCAAGTCCCTGGCCGCACCGGACATCAGGATCCGCCCGTTATCCATCACATAACAGTAATCCGAAATCTTCATAGCGGATCTGGCATTCTGCTCCACTAAAAGTACCGTCATATTTTGTTCCCGGTTGATTTGAATGATTTTTTTAAAGACTTCGGCCACCAGCAGCGGCGCAAGGCCCATGGAGGGCTCGTCGAGCATCAGGACCCTCGGCCGCGCCATAAGGGCTCGTCCGACGGCTAACATCTGCTGTTCCCCGCCGGAGAGGCTCCAGGCATACTGCTTTCTTCGCTCGCGCAGTCTGGGAAAGAGCTCATAGACCTCGTCCAGTTCCTTGTTATAGGGTTTCCGCCCGAAAAAGCCGTGCCAATTGATGGTGCCAGTCTCCAGATTCTGTTCGACTGTCAGGCCTGGAAATACCAACCGTCCTTCAGGAACATGTGCGATCCCGTATTTTGCCAATTCACGGGGTTTCCTGGTGATCATTTCCTTCCCATCGAGCTGAACGGAGCCTGAACGCTTTACGACGCCGGAAATGGCTTTCAGGAGAGTTGTTTTGCCGGCGCCGTTATTGCCTACCAGGCAGGTGATTTTACCTGCCTCGACGTTGATATCAATGCCCTTCAATGCCTCAATGGTACCATAGCTGGCGTGTAACCCTTTGATTTCAAGCATCGATATCCCTCCCCAGATAAGCTGCAATCACATCTTCGTTGGAAGAAATTTCTTCAGGTGTCCCCTGGGCGATGACTTCGCCAAAGTTCAGGACTACGATTTGTTCGCAGGAAGACATCACCAGATCCATGGAGTGTTCAATCAGCAGTACCGCGATATTTTTTTCCTTGGCTGCAATGCTGAGCAGCTTCATGGCATCGTTTTGTTCCTTGCTGATGAGGCCTGCTGCCGGTTCATCCACCAGCATAACCTTGGGGTGGGTCAGCAGAGACCGTACGATCTCCAAAATTTTCATTTGCCCGTATGTCAGAGAAGTGATATCCTTTTCCAGATCGATGTCAAAGCCGGCATACTGCATGTAGTACTCCAGC
>JAHZEF010000011.1:0-9901 GCA_019422005.1 Clostridiales bacterium | reverse complement strand
TGCTTGCCCGGGAAAAGAAACTGCGAAAGTAGCCGATGTTTTCTGCCAGATCTGTGCCTAAAAGCATATTGTCACAGATGGTGGAACGCTCCAGAAAGCGCGGCGTCTGAAACGTCCTGGCAAGGCCCATATGCGGCCTTTTGTGGGCGGGGACATGTGTGATATCGGTATCTCCCAGAAAAATTCTTCCGCTGTCGGGAGCATAGATCCCGCTGATGATGTTCATGGTGGTGGTTTTTCCGGCGCCGTTTGGGCCGATCAGACCGTGAATCGTGCCGGCTTCCATGGAAAAGGATACATTTTTGGATGCCACCACACCGCCAAATTTTTTATCTACGTTCTCAAGACGCAATGCACTACTCATTTGTACTTCCTCCGTTTACAAGGTTCTTCTGGGCAGTGCGTTTCCGCCGTGATTTGTCAATGGCGCTCTTTACGGTGCTGCCGATTCCCATAATACCGCTGGGCATGAATACCATCAGCAGAATGATCGCAATACCGTAAATCAGACGCAGATACTGCTGGAAGTTCCGGAAAATCTCAGGAAGCGCGGTAACAATGATGGCGCCGATGATGGTACCGAGGGGGCTGTTGATACCGCCGACCATAGCCATAATGACAATGCTGGTAGCCTTCACCCAAGTGAAAATGTCAGAACCGATATAACTGTTCTGCATAGCATAAAGGGCGCCGGCCAAGCCGCCGAGCATGGCCTGGATCACAAAGGCAATCAGCTTGGTGCGGTAGACATTGATGCCCAGGGAATTGGCCACGATCTCGTCATCCCGAATAGAATAAAGAGCGCGTCCAACCCTTGTGCGCCCCATCCGCTCCACCAGCAGGGCCACCACGCCGACGACGACTGCGACAAAGATGAACCACGCCTTGTAGCCCTTAACCTGAAAATCGCCTATGGAGAAGGTGGGAATACCGGAAATGCCGCTGGAACCGCCGAACAACGGTACATAGTTGATGAATAGTGTTTGAAAGATTTGTACCAGCGCAATGGTTGCAAAGGTGAAAAAATTACCGTTGAGACGCAGCAGCACCATTCCGATCAGGCCGCCGATGATACCACACAGGAGGATGGCCAGCAGAACGCTGGGCAGGGAACCGATTTCCACGCCATGCCGCCCGGTACAGAGATTGGCCACCACGTATGCGCCAATGCCCATGAAGGATACGCCGGCAAAGGACAGCATCCCCGTCATGCCGAGCATGACCACCAGGCCCAGGGCGACGATGGCGTAAATCAGGGAAATGTTAACGATGCGCAGAGTATGGCCGCCGACAAAGTTGAAGATAATCACTATGCCGACAATATATACAAGCAGATTTGCGATGTCTTTGATTGTCCTTTTTTTCATGACCTGATCCTCATACTTTCACGCCGATCTTGGACTTGAAAAGCCCATCCGGTTTAAACAACAAGAACAAAACCAGGACGCCAAATACCACCGCAGGTGCATAAGAGTACACGAATACGGTTGCAAACGACTCCAGTACACCGACCAGCAACGCGCCGATAATTGCCCCCTGTATACTTCCCATGCCCCCGATCACAAGCCCGGCAAAAGCATAAAGCTGCATGGAAGAGAGGGACACGCTCACATTAAACAAGGGGCCTGCCAAAAATCCTGCAGAGCATGCCAGTGCAAACGAAATCATGTAGGTCGCTGCAATCGTAATGAAAACCGGGATGCCGATCAGGCGGGCTGCAAACTGGTTCTGCGAAGCCGCTTCCATAATCCGTCCGGCATAAATTTTTTCAAATAGTGTAAAGGTCAGCAAAATGGCAATTACACCGACCACAAAAACAACGAAGTATTGTACGGAGATCTGTGCATCCCCAATGGTCAGAAGCGCGCTCCTGCCGTTACCGGAGCTTCCCTGAAACACCGCGGGCATGGTCAAGGGGTCGCTTCCCCAAATCAGCATCAAAACCTCGCGGATTGCGACCGAGGCGCCCATCGTGGATATCATGATGGCGGCGCGGTAGGAGGACTTTCGTACCGGCCAATAGACTGTCGCCATGAAAATTAACCCGATCAGCAAATACAGTACAAGGGATACAATTGCGGCCAACCACAGCGGTAAATTGAAGTCAATAAGCATGGAGCAGCCGATAAACGCTCCTGCTGAAAGGATGTCGCCCTGTGCGAAATTCAGGACACCGACTGCGCGAATCAGCAGCACAAGGCCCATGACCATAAGTGCATAAACCATACCCATGGCCAGACCGTTCATGACCAATGTCAACGCCAAACTTAAATTCACAACCCTCACCTCGCCGGAATTTGATGGAATACAAAGGGGGCTCCAAATTCCCGTCAGTTCAAATTGGAGCCCCCTGTGTTTATACTGCTGCTTCAGGGCAGGCAGCGTTTAGCCGGCCCCTTCGATGTTTTCGAAGCTCATAGTGGAGACATACTGGATGATGCCCTCTTCATCAATACAGACAAACTGGAGTTCTGTCAGGAAAGAATGGCGGTTGTTGTCGGAGTTATAGGTGCCCATACAGAGTTCCAGGCCGGAGATGTTGTTGAGGGCGTCGCGGATGGCCTCGCGGTCCGTGGTCGTATCAGCCTGTTCCATGGCGGCCTTGAGCAGATAAATCTGATCATAGGCGACCACATTGACGTTGCAGGGCAGATAGCCGTAACGTTTCTCAAAGGCGTTTGTGTAGTTCAGGCTGATTTCCGTGTCCAGGGTCGGACACCAGTCGGCGAAGGAGTACCAGCCGGCTGCCGCGCTGCCGCCGTTGTTGATGACGGTGTTGGAAGCGACGGAAGCATTGCCCACGCGGATAATGCCGGGTTCGTTCAGACCGGCCTCTTCCAGAGCGACGACGGCCAGGGACATGTCGGCGTCGGCACCCAGGAGAATGATGACGTCGGGATCCAGCGCTTTGATTTGAGCCGCATAAGGTACATAGTTTGTATCATTGTTGGAATGGATTATGTAGCAGTCATCGGGAATCTCATAGCCGCAGGCTTCAAAGTCCGCTTTCCAAGACTCGCCGGTCTCGATGGAGGAACTGGTATCCGGCCCAAAAATGACGACCTTTTCCATATCGATTCCCTCGGACTCGGCCAGGGCTTCGATTGTGAAGATACGATCCACACCGCCGGAGCCGTCGAGCTGCCTGGTCTGCCACGCATACTCATGGACGCCGTTCAGGGAGAAGGCCTGGCCGGAATTGCCGAACAGTGCGGGAATCGGCGCTTCCGCGTTGTCCAGCACTTCAACGGCTGCAATGCAGTTTTGCGTCATGTAGCCGAACAACATGGCGGAAAGCCTTTCATCCTCCAGGGCATAGCTCATGGCATTGACCGTTGCGTCTACAGTGGCGTCGCCTTCGTCAATGTAGACGATCTCGACCTGCTTGCCGAGGATTCCGCCGGCCGCGTTGATCTCTTCCACAGCCATGTCGACAGATTCCTGATAGTATCTGCCGATTGTCTGCTGATCACCGGTAAGATATTTCACCACGCCGATATAGACCTTGTCATCACCGGGAACCGCAACATTGCCGCTTTCCGAACGCCCGCCGTCTTTGCCGTCCCCGGCGCCGCCCATCTCTGAACCGGCATCCGGGCCGTCCGTTTGTGGCGTTTTATCCTCGGTCTTTGCGCAGGCAACCAGTGAGAGCACCATGGCCAGCGCAAGAATCAAACAAACCAGCTTTTTCATATTTTCCTCCTTGTTTTTGTATTATTCTAAAAGCTGCAACGCAGCAATTAGTCCGCCGCATTTTATCCGTTTTTTGCTTGTGATTCTATTATACAGAATAAAATTTGAAAAATAAATGCCAAATTGAATGTTATTTTGACGATTTTTTTGAATTATTTTTGTCTAAACTAATAAAAAAGCTGTGAAAGGACGTTGGATTTCTGGTAAGGACGATCGCGGATTTGATGATTTTTCAATTACTCATGCGAAAAATTGAAAAATATTTTCCATTAAATTCCTCAATTTGAAAATTCTTTCGCGTTGAAACGGTCAGCGTTTTCTTGCCGCGGTATCGCGGGCGGCTTTTGTGATGGCGGATACCGACAGGCCAAACCGCTCCATTAAATAATCCGCTGTTCCCACGTCGCCGAAGAGGTCCCGTACGCCGACCCGCTGTAAAGGGACAAACAGATCGTTTTCACAAAGCGTCTCTGCCACTGCGCTGCCCAGACCGTTGAGAATACTGTGATTTTCTGCTGTCACAATGGCGCCGGTTTCGCGGGCGGCCCTGGAGATCGCTTCCACGTCAATGGGTTTGATGGTGTGCATATTTAAAACACGGGCGTGGATTCCCTCTGTTTCCAAAATCTCCGCTGCCTGCAACGCATTCCAGACCATCATACCCGACGCGATAATTGAAAGATCCCTGCCGTCCCGCAGCTGATCCGCCTTTCCGAGTTCGAATTGATAGTCGTCGTCGTAGAGCCTGTGGGGACATTTACGGTAAAGACGCATATACACGGGGCCATAGGAATGCAAAATTACCGGCAGCGCTTTTTTCAGCTGTACGGTGTCGGCTGGTTCGAGGATCGTCATGGTGGGAATGCCGCGCAGAATCCCCACATCTTCAAAGGGCATATGCGTACCGCCGTTATGTTCTGCGGACACGCCTGGGTCGGTTCCGACCAGTTTGACGTTCAGCCCGGCATAAGCCACCGAAATGAAAATCTGGTCATAGTCTCGCCTGGAAAGGAAGGCTGCAAAGGTATCGCAGACAGGGATTTTGCCGCAGGCGGACATACCGGCCGCTGTACTCACCATATTTGCTTCTGCAACGCCCACATTGATCAGGCGGTCAGGGCAGGCGTCCTGAACCAGTTTTGTGCCGCTGGCGCCCATGAGATCGGCTTCCAATACCACAATCCGCGCATCCTGCTTCATTTCTTCCAGCAGTGCTTCACAGTACACTGCACGCATTTCTTTTGTGTCCGGCATTCCTGATCTCCCCCTATTTCAACAGGCTCAGCGCTTCTGCGTACGTCTTTTCACTCAGGCTGAAGCAATGACTTGAGGGGCTGCCCTCATATCCGGGAACGCCCTTGCCTTTAATGGTATTGCAGACGATCACATGAGGGCTCCCCGTGTTCTTCTTGGACAACTCGATGCAGCCCAACAGCTGCTCGAAGCTGTGGCCGTCTTTGGCCGTATGGACGTCCCAGCCGAAGGCAGCGTACTTGTCCTCCAGAGGCTCCACGGCGTTGATCTGTGCTGTGAAACCGTCGACCTGACACTTGTTGTTATCCACAAACACAATCAGGTGATCCAGGTGATTCTGTGCCGCCAGCATGACGGCTTCCCAGATCTGCCCCTCCTGGCTTTCACCGTCGCCGACAATGGCGTAGATGTAATTCCTGCGCCCATCCAACCGGCATGCAAGGGCCATGCCCACTGCACAGGATAGCCCCTGGCCCAGGGAACCCGCCGTCATATCCACTCCACGGACCTTTTTCCGATCGCAATGGCTCGGCAAAGAGGTACCGTTGCGGTTCAGGGTTTTCAGCGTTGCAGGATCGAAGTATCCCTTCATGGCCAGCAAAGCGTATACAGCCGGCGCAGCATGGCCTTTGGAACACACCAGGCGGTCCCGGTCTTCCCAATCCGGATTTTTTGGATCCACATTCATTGCACTGTAATAGAGCGAAACCAAAATCTCGATGATGGACATCGCGCCGCCGACATGGCCGCGCCCGGCGGAATAAATGGCTTCCAATGCGTATGCCCTGGCTTCTTTTGCTTTCTGCTCCAGATATATCTTGCTGGGGGGTGTGAGCACTTGAATCGCCTCCTTATTGTGTTTGCCCGGCAGGCGGCATGGCTTACAGCCGCTCTGCCATCAACTCATAAATGCGCTCGTAGCCCGAATCACCGATCTTGAGCAGCGGCACATCCAGCGGCTCATGCTGCAGAAGGCTCATGGAAATCTGAGCAAAGGCAATTACGTCTACTTCTCTGCTCAATTGCCTGAGCGCTTCGCGGACCATCTCATCGTGCCTGCTCCGATCTCCGGCACAGAGGACGTCGAAGGCGCCGTCTACGACCACGTTGCGGACCTCCACGGTTTTGCCTGCTTTTTTGGCGTACCGTTCAATCATCCTGTCGATGGCGCCGGGGCTGGTGGGAATTGTGCCCATGACGCCGATCCGGGTGCCGGCTTCTACTGCCAGCTCTGCCACGGGCTCTGCGATATTGATGGAAGGGATGCCGATCTGATCCTTGATAAAGAAAGCGCCGCCTACGACCGAGGTGCAGGTGGTCAGTACGCCATCCGCGCCTGATTCTTCGGCAGCCCTGGCATAGTGCAGCATCCGATTGGAGACTGCCTCTGTGACAGCGCCGGCATCCCTGGTGTGGCGCAGCAGGCTGTCATCGAGAATGTTGACGACCTCTACATCGGGATGGCGTTTTTCGAACGGTTTGCCAAAAGGATCGATGATCAGTTCATACGCGTTGTTTACGGTATTGATGGTATAGAGTTTCATAAAATACACTCCTTATTTCCTGCATTTGCCGCAGAGCTCAGCAGCGGCTTTTGCGATGTTTTCAGCTGTAATGCCGTTCTTCTTCAGAAGTTCGTAATATGGCCCTGACTCTCCGAACTGATCCTGGACTCCCATCCGCTTCATACGGCCGCCGCCGTGCTCGGCTACAACCTCGGCCACCGCGCTGCCCAGGCCATTGATGATGTTGTGATCCTCGACCGTCACGATGCCGGCTGTCTCCTCAATGGCGCTTAATACGGCCTCCCGGTCCAGGGGTTTCACCGTATGCATATCCAACAGCCTTGCCTGAATGCCTTTTTCGTGCAGTAATTCTGCCGCCTCTAAGGCCAGACTCATAATGGCGCCTGCCGCAATGATTGCCACGTCGTCTCCTTCCCGGATGATCTTCGCTTTGCCGATTTCGAAGTCTGTATCCTCCGGGTATATGAAAGGTACCGGGTCGCGGGTGAACCGAAGATAAACCGGACCGTGGATCCGGGCTGCCTCCCGGATGAGCTTTCTGCAGGAATCATAATCACAAGGGACAATCACTGTCATATTTGGCAGTGTACGCAGGATGCCGTAGTCTTCAATTGCCTGATGAGAGGCTCCGTCGTTGCCCGGTGTCAGCCCGCCGTGGGAGCAGGCGATTTTGACATTGAGTTTGGGATAACAGATTTCCTGGCGAATCTGCTCACACATCCGCATGGAGCCGAAAACGGCATAGGTACAGACGAAAGGGATCATGCCGCAGGTTGCCAGCCCCGCGGCAATTCCGGCGGCGTTTTGTTCCGCAATCCCAACATTGGCGTACTGCTGGGGAAGCGCTCTGGAATAGGCCGTGGTTTTGCAGGATTTTCCGATGTCGCAATCGATCACAAAAATATCCGGATTCTCTTGTCCCAATTCCAGAATCTCATCGCCAAAGGCCTCCCGCAATGCTTTCATGCTTCCAGCCCCCCTTCAATTTCTGCCATGGCTTTTTCGTATTCTGCATCGTTTGGCGCCTGGCCGTGCCACGCCACAGCGCCTTCCATGAAGGAAACGCCGCGCCCCTTGATGGTTTTGGCAATGATCGCCTTTGGACGTGGATCTCCCGCGTTCCGAATCTTATCCAGCGTGTTCACGATTGCTTCCATATCATGTCCATCGATCGTATATGTCAAAAACCCGAATGCCTCCAACTTCGCGTGCAGGCTGCCCGGCGGCATAATCTCCTCGCAGCATCCGTCATTTTGCAGCTGATTGTGATCGATGATGACCACCAGATTACCCAGCTCATATTTGGAAGCGGCCTCAAAGGCCTCCCAGACCTGTCCCTCATTGCACTCGCCGTCGCCCAGCATGCAGAACACACGGCCCGGGTTTCCCTTCCGCCGGTTCCCCAATGCCATGCCTGCGGCGGTGGAAATTCCCTGCCCGAGAGAACCCGTGGAGATCTCTATCCCGGGTGTCCGTTTCATGTCCGGATGCCCCTGCAGAATCGAACCGTACTTTCTCAGCTGGCTCAGCTGTTCCATCGGGAAATACCCGCGCATGGCCAGACACGTGTAGAGTACCGGGCACACATGGCCCTTGGAGAGGACAAAGCGATCCCGTTCTGGCCAGTGAGGATCCTCCGGCCTGAGGTTCAATTCGTAAAAGTACAACGCGGTCATGAGATCGGCCGCCGACAACGAACCACCCGGATGCCCTGATTTTGCCTCATAAATCATGGTGAGCAGATTTTTTCGTACCGCGATGGCCGTTTTCTTTAGTCTCTCAATCACTTCTGTTGGCATAACCTCACACCTTTCTGAAAGCCGTCTGTTATCTGCTTCCCTTTCGCGCTCATTATAACTGGCGGGCCTGTGAAAAACCATTGGACATTTCGCTGCCTGATGAAATGCGTTTCAGATTTTCCATGAAATAGGTGTGGGCGCTGGATTTTGTTTTTGCGGCATAATCTGAAATCTTGGTTCGTTTTACTGGATTTTTGAAATTAGCATGAAATAAATTAGATTATTGGCGCAAAAAAATTATCACAATGCAGCATTTTTGATAATTTTTCGTTACTGGAATTGGATGTTATTTTAGTTTTATCTGAATGATAATGTGATATAATATATTTGATTTCATTATTTATTGAAATGAAAAGCGGGTTTTCATCAGGAGGTCGGGTGTCATGAGTATCGAAAGTATCTTAAAAACGCGTATGGAAAAAGCGGAACAATGCCTGACGCCAGCCTCACGCAGGATCGCATCCTATCTGCAGGAGAATTACAGCGAGGTTGCCGCCATGACTGCCATGGATCTGGCTGCGAAAACGCAGACCAGCCCGGCCACTGTAGTTCGATTTTGTTACAGCCTTGGGTTTGATGGGTTCAGTGACCTGAAATCCTTTTTGGACAAAAATACCCGGGAACCTTGTGCCGGCCTGTATGATTTGCTGGATACAGACCCTGCGCGCCTGATCCGGCAAAAAGTATGTGATTTGCACCAAAATGTAATCGGTGCTGCCGATCGTGTAAATGACGATGAGCTGTATGAAACCGTTGCCAATGTTTTGCTCCACGCTCCGCATATTCTCATCTTTGGCAATGGCGGGTCCGGATGCATTGCAAGATGCGCATATGACCTCTTCCTGCAGGTTGGCATCCATTGCAATTTTGTCGCTGATCCTGTTTTTGAACTGCTGGAAATCAAAAGTTTGCAGCCAGGGGATGTTATTTTTATGATTTCTCATGGTGGTCAACTCAGCAACATTTATGAAAATCTTCGCTGCGCAAAAAATGCAGGGATTACTACCATCGGGATCACGGGACGTGAGAATAATCCTCTTTCTGCCTATTTGGACTACAGAATCAAGGTTGGAGATACAAAGCAGGATTATTTCAGTTCCATTCTTACTGCCAGGATTGGAGAACTGTATGCAGTTTCGATGCTTTTTTCCATTATCACACTCCGCGGCAGGCATATGAACCGAACACATGCGACGTATCTGAGCAATTTCTGTGCTCCCAAGTGTGTTCTTCCGAGGAACTCAAGAAAAACTTCCGATCATCAGGTCTGAGGATTTCAATATAACCGAAAAGAGGCGGAGCCGGCGATACGGTCAATACGTATCGCCGGCTCCGCTGTGTTTCATGCCATCGCAGAAAATGGCACAGCCTGATGTCGGAATGGTATTGTAAAAGGGGAGATAGGCCCCGTACCGGTTTAAACGGTGGCTTGCCCTGCAGCTCTTTAATTTTCAGCAGAACTCTGCTGCAGTGTGCTGGATTTGCGGTCGGGAAGCACCGGGTTTATGGTGCGTTTGGTGCCCGGCCTGCCGGGGTTGGATTGCCGGCGTGATCCAGCCGGACGAAGAAGCGGGCGGACAGGAGGCCGATGATGCAGACCAGGAGGCCGCTGGGGAGCAGTACCCGGGA
>JAHZEF010000109.1 GCA_019422005.1 Clostridiales bacterium | reverse complement strand
AAATTTTTCAATACGTCCGGCCTGCTGTACCGGGCGCACAACCTGAAAGAAACGCTCCCATCCATGTCCGAAGAGGCGCAGATCCAGCTGCTGTCCACCGACGGGATGCTGGTCAAGCGGCCTCTTCTGATCGGCAGCGACTTCGTTTTGATCGGATTCCGGCCGGAGCAGTGGGCCGGGCAGCTCCTCTGACGGCCTGATCCCGCCCTGCAAAGCGCATGACGGGGGCCGGACTGACCGGCCCCCGTCATGCGCTTGATTCTAGTATTCAAAGTCCACCGCCACCCGGCTGGTCCGAATGGACTTGCACAGGCCGGAAACCGCCACATGGCGCGGGTCCTTCTGATAGCGTTCCAAATCCTCCCTGCTGCGGAACACGGAAATCAGAACCGCGTCATAATGTCCCTCGCCGCCGCAGTCCACGCCGACCTCCAGATCCACAATCTCCGGGATCTGCCCCTTCAGCGCCTGCAGTTCGCTCAGAAACCGCATCATGCCGTCCCGCTCGCCTTCCCTGAATTTCCACATAATCACATGCTTCAGCATTCCATCGTCTCCTTTCTCTGCTGCTTTCCAGTATAGCAGACAATGGCGCAGATGTAAAAGGAAATCCTGCGGCGCCAGCGTGGTGGATCCCCCGCCGCGCGGCCCCGGCCGGAGCCGGACGCTTTTCCGGGCCGGCCTGTCGTCACGCGTCTCCGGGGCCTGCTTCTCCGGATTCCGTCCCTCCCGCCGGGATGGAGCCGGCCAGATGCAGCGCCAGCTTGGCGCTCGCCGGCCCCAGCAATTCATACAGCACGGCGGAGGACAGGATAACCGCGCTTACCAGTTCCGCCCCCTCCCCCGGCATCATGCGGCCGGTCAATACGGAAAGCCCGATGGAAACGCCCGCCTGCGGGATCAGGGCCAGGCCCAGATAATTCCGCACCCGCGGCTCCGTCTTTACCGCCAGGCACCCCACATACGCGCCGAGATATTTTCCGATTATTCGGATCACAAAATAAGCCGCTCCCACAATCCCCACACTCTGCAATACCTTCAGATCCAAATTCATCCCGGAAAGCACAAAAAACAGGGACATGATCGGGGCTGCAAAGTGATCCACCTGCTGAAACAGCCGCTGGTCCTTCTTGCAGTTTACATAAGTCATCCCCACCACCATGCAGGCCAGCAGAGGGGAGATCTCCACAACCGAGCAGAGGCCGGACAGCCCCAGCAGCATGGCCACCGCCAGAATCAGGCGGTTGGCCCGGGTCCGGCGATCCGTCATCAGCCTGCTCAGGCCGACGCCGCATCCGAACCCCAGAATCAGCGCCGCCAGATTCCATGCGATCGGCAGCAGCACGTCCGCTCCCGATACCGTGCCGCCGCCCATGGCCTCTACGGCGCCGGTCACAATACTGAATACCAGAAGGCATACGGCGTCGTCCAGCGCCACAACCTGCAGCAGGATATTGACAAACACACCGCTTGCTTTATACTGCTGAATCGTCATCATCGTGCTGGCCGGCGCCGTTGCCGTGGCAATCGCCCCCAAAATCAGCGCCAGATCCCATCGCATCCGAAATACCAGAACCAGAACCCCTGTTACGGCCGCCCCCGCCAGGATGGATTCTGCCAGGGTGATCACCAAAATCTTTTTGCCGACGCTCCGCACGGCCTCCCGCCGGAAAAATTGCCCCACGCCAAACGCGATGAACGCCAGCGCCGTATCGCTGAGGAATTCCATGTGGAGGATCAGATCGCCGGGAATCCAGTTCAGCACGCTGGGGCCAATCAGGATCCCCGCCGTAATATAGCCGCTGACGTTCGGCAGACGCAGCTTTTTGGTCACCCGCGTCATACAGAAGCCGGCAAACAGCATCGCAGAAAGCGCCAGCAGCACGCGTGTCGTCTCCGACCAGCCGGACATTGCTTTTCCCCCTTTCCGGGCAGGGCCGCCTCCGCTGCTGCAGCCCTGCCGCCCGCATCCCGCAAATCTGCTTCAATTCTCAATTCTATGTCACATACCGGAAATCTGTTCCGGGAAGGAGGTTTCTATGCACACAGACATCCGTGCCCGCCTGGAAGCCATGGCCGAGCCGGCTTATCGGGAGTTCTCCAGCGCACTGATCCCCGGATGCAGGGATATGCTGGGCGTACGGATCCCGGCGCTGCGCGCCCTGGCCCGGGAGCTCAGCCGCGGCGACTGGCGCGCCCTGCTGTCGGAGGAGGACCGCTGCTTTGAAGAGCGGATGCTCCGCGGCCTGCTGATTGCCTCGGCCAGGCTCTCCGATGCGGAGCGAATGGAGTACATCCGCAGTTTTGTGCCGCAAATCGGCAATTGGTCGGTCTGCGACTGCTTCTGTTCATCGCTGCACTGCATGGGCCGCTCCCCGGACGCCTATTGGCCGATGCTTCCGCAATATTTGTTCTCTTCCGAAGAATATCAGGTGCGCTTCGCCGCCGTTTCCATGCTCTCCCACTATCTGGACACGCCCTATCTGCCGGACGTTCTGCGCCTTCTGCCCGCCGTCACGCACGAAGGTTACTACGCGCGCATGGCCGTCGCCTGGGCGCTGGCCACCGCTTATCCCCGCGACGCCGCCGGCGTCACCGGCCTGCTGCGTGCCGGCAGCCTGGATCTGCAAACCCACAATCTGACCATCGGCAAGCTGATCGATTCCCGCCGGGTGCCGTCCGGTCAGAAGGACGCCTTGCGCGCCCTGCGCCGCCGCGCCTGACGATATGCGCGACGTCCTTGACAAATCCCGGTTTTCTCCTTATACTATCTGTACTAGTATTCACAATACAGATTGCGCCGCAAGGAGAGGAGGGTTTGGCATTGATCACTCTGAATTACCGCGATTCCAAACCAATTTATGAGCAGGTCAAGGACGGCTTCCGAAAGCTGATCCTGTCCGGCGTGCTGTCCACCGGCGACAAACTGCCCAGCGTCCGCGAACTGGCCGCTGACCTGGCCATCAATCCCAATACCATTCAGCGCGCCTACCGGGAGCTGGAAGCGGAGGGGTTTATCTATTCCATCGCCGGCAAAGGTTCCTTTGCCGCCGCTTTGTCCGAAGTCACCGGCAGCCGGCGCGACGAGCTGTTTGCCATGTTTGATGAAACGGCAACCGAATTGCTGCACCTGGGCATCGGAACGGATGATCTGACCGCCCGCATCCAATCGCTTCTGTAAGGAGATACGCCATGATAACAGTGAATCATGTCGTCAAAACGTTTGACGGCTTTCGCGCGCTGGACGCGCTGCAGATCCACGTGCCGGATGGCGCGGTATACGGCCTGGTCGGGCCCAACGGCGCCGGCAAAACCACCATCCTCCGTCATCTGACCGGCGTTATGCGGCAGGACAGCGGAGAGGTGCTGATCGACGGCGCGCCTGTCTTTGAAAATACCGGCGTCAAGGCCAGAATGGCCAGCATTCCCGATGAAATCTATTACTTTCCCCAGGCCACCATCCGCGATATGATGCGCTATTACCGCGGCATTTATCCGCGCTTCGACAGCGCGCTCTACCGGACGCTGGGCGAGGCGTTCTCCCTGGACGAGCGGATGCAGATGCGCCGCCTCTCCAAGGGCATGCAGAAGCAGGCGGCCTTTTGGCTGGCGCTGTGCACCCGGCCGGACTATTTGATCCTGGACGAGCCGGTGGACGGCCTGGATCCGGTGATGCGGCGGCAGGTCTGGAGCCTGATCCTGGAAGACGTGTGCGATCACGTGGGTATCATGAACAGCGGCAGGATGCTGCTTGAACGGTCCCTGTCCGAGCTTCAGGACAATATCGTAAAGGTACAGCTGGTATCGGAAAAACCGCTGCCGAAGGATCTGGAAATCCTGCATGAATCCTCCACAGGCCGCGTACGCACCCTGATCGTCCGCGGGACGCAGCGCCAGGTATCCGACCGGATCGCTTCCACGCTGCCCATTTTCTATGATCTGCTTCCCCTGTCTCTGGAGGAAATCTTTATTTATGAGTTGGGAGGTGTGGACTATGCAGTCAAGAGCGTCGTTCTTTAACGCCACAGTATACCGCAGGAACCTGACACGCTTTGCCCCGCTCTGGATCCTCTACTTTGTCCTTTGGCTGGTTATCATGCCGCTGTCGGTCCTCTCGCAGGGGAATTCCCCCTATTTCAATCTGGGCGATCTGCAGCGGACCGTGCTGTATGCGGCGCTCCGGTACGGCAACCTCATCAATCTCGTCTATGCCGCTCTGATCGCCATGGCGCTGTATTCCTGGTATTTTCACCCCAAAAGCGTAAACGCCATGGCGGCCCTGCCCATCCGGCGCGAAGCCTTTTTCCTGACCAATCTGCTGACAGCGCTGACCGTCAGCCTGGTGCCCAATCTTTTGATCGCGCTGCTGAGCTGGGGCGCAGCGTCCATGACCGGCCTTCCCGGCTGCTCCGCGGCGGCCCAGTGGCTGGGTATCGTTCTGCTGCAGTTCCTCTTCTACTACGGCGCCGCCTCCTTTTGCGCAGCCATCGCCGGCCAGCTTCTGGCGCTGCCGGCTTTGTATCTGCTGCTGAATTTTGCCGCTGTGGTGCTGAATTCCGTGACGGTCGCCGTGCTTTCCACCTTTGTCTACGGCATGCAGGGCGGCGGATACACCCTGCCGGCGCGGTTTTCCCCCGCCTTTTATATGGCAGCCCGCATGGATCTCGTGGAAAAGACTGCGGAAGCAGGCGGCGAGACGGTATATTACTGCGTCTTCCACGGTTGGAGCTATCTGTTCTGGATTGCCGCGGCCGGCGTCGTGCTGCTGGCGGCCGCCTTCCTCCTGTTCCGCAGGCGGCGGATGGAAGCTGCCGGCGACGTGATCGCAGTGCGCCCGCTCCGCCCGGTCCTGAAATACTGCTTTACGGCAGGCTGTTCGCTGGTTCTCGGCGTACTGGCCGCCACCACATTCTTCTCCGGCTCCAACGGCCCGCAGCTGCCTGCCATGGTGCTCTGCCTCCTGGCCGGCGGTTTCGTGGGGTATTTCACGTCGGAAATCCTTTTGAAAAAGACATTCCATGTGTTCCGGCGCGAGTGGATCGGGTTCGGTGCATTTTCTCTGTGCCTTCTGGCTGCTGTCGGCCTGATGGAGTTCGATGTCTTTGGCTTTGAGCGCCGCGTTCCGGATGTCTCCGAGGTGGAAAGCATTACGCTGGGCGGTTCTTCCTTCTGGGAAAACGCCATTGTCACGGACGAGGCCTACCTCGCCGATCTGATTACGCTGCATCAATCCATTATCAGCGGCAAGCAGCAGCAGGAAGCGCTTGCACGCCGCTGGCCCGATGACCGGGAAGATCTCGACTATACCGTTGTCGATTTGATCTATCAGCTGAAAAACGGGAAAACCCTGTCCCGTTCCTACGAATTGTACTGTACGGAGGAGATGTGGCTGGACGCCTCCAGCCTGCCCAGGCAGTATGCCGACATCATCCGGGACCCCTACATCATCACTTTGGTCAACGTGCCGAATTTTGACGTTTCCCCCGCCTCAGTGGATTACAGCTACCTCAATGTCTATGATCCGGAGACCCTCTCCTATCAAACCGAGGATCTGACCAGCGAGGAAGCGTATACGCTGTATACCGACTGTATTCTGCCCGATCTGCAGGAAGGGCTGATCGGTTATTCTGCGCCGTATTACTTTGAAGACACCAGTGAAACACGGTATATGGCAGATATTTACATCGGCTTTTCCCACATCCTGGAAGACACCCTCAGGGCGGGGCAGGGGCGTGTCACGCTGGGCAGCGCATACCTGGACGTGATCCCCACCGTCGGGTCGAGGACAGCAGACTATCTGGAAGAACTCGGCTATCAGCTGATCCTCTGTTCAGAGGCGGAACGCCTGGAGGCGTCATACCAGCAATAATCCCCTGCCGGAATGATATGCAGAGCCGCCCGGGCCCAGGCCCGGGCGGCTCTGATTCTGACCTCCCGCGGGCGGTTACCTCAGCAGACGCGCCCGTTCCCGGTAGTCCGGCAGAATCTTCTCCACAAAGCTGTAAAATGCGGCGCTGTGATTGTGATGCCGGATATGGGCCAGCTCGTGAACCACCACGTAGTCGATGGCTGCCTCCGGATACTGCATCAGGCGCCAGGAGAAGCTGATGCTGTTTTTTCCGGAACAGCTTCCAAACCGTGTTCTTGCAGAGGTAATGTGAAGCGCCGAAGGCGTTACGCCCATTTGTCCGGCATAATACGCCGCCTTCGCGGGAAGGACCTTCCATGCCAGCGCCCGCAGTGCCGCCGCTTCCTCCGCCGTCGGCTCCGGATGCCGTTCCAGCCGTGCGCGCTGCTTTTCCGCCGCCCTGCCGATCCATTCCCGGTGCTCCTCCACAAAGCGCCGCACGGCGGCGTCCGGCATTCCCTGCGGGACCCGCACCACCAGCTCCATCTGGAGGGTCAGTTCCAGCGCGGCGGTACGCCGGCCTGAACGGATGATCCGATATTCCATCTTCGTCCTTTCCTTTCGTTTTCTGCCGGCGCAAAATACAGCACGGCAGTTGATTTGTTTTGGATGATGTGATATGCTGTTTTATGATAGCGAATATTGTTGTTGATTTTCCTGTATTTTGAGGAGGCAGTCGAAATGGATTACTTACATCTGCAAAACGGCAGCGACATCCGCGGAGTCGCCCTGGCCGGCGTGGAGCATCAGCCGGTCACGCTGACCGAGCAGGCAAGCTGCGACATTGGCCGCGGCTTCGCCCTCTGGCTGCAGGAGCGGCTTGGTGCAGGCCGCCCTGTCCGCGTCAGTGTGGGCCGCGATTCCCGCCTGTCCGGCGAAGCGCTGGCAGACTGGATCTGCAGTGCCATGGCCCGGGAAGGCCTTCTGGTCACCGACTTCGGCATGGCTTCCACGCCCGCCATGTTCATGTCCACAGTGACCGAGGGGTATTGCTTTGACGCCGCCGTCATGATCACTGCCAGCCATCTCCCCTTCCATCGCAACGGGTTTAAGTTTTTCACCCGGGACGGCGGCCTGGAAAAAGCGGATATCACCGCCATCCTGACTTTGGCCGCCTCCGACCGTCACACCGGCCTGCCCGCCGGGACGGTGGAGGCCGGCACGTTCATGGATGCCTACGCCGGCCTGCTGGTGGACCGGGTCCGCAGCGCCGCCGGCTGCAGCAGGCCTCTGGAGGGATTTCGGATCGTTGTGGACGCCGGCAACGGCGCAGGCGGCTTTTATGCGGACAAGGTGCTGCAGCCGCTGGGCGCCGACACAAGCGGCAGCCAGTTTCTTGAGCCAGACGGTTCCTTCCCCAATCACATCCCGAATCCGGAAAATGAAGAGGCCATGGCCGCCATCACCGAAGCGGTGGCCAGAACCGGCGCAGATCTCGGCATCATTTTTGACACCGATGTGGACCGCGCCGGCGCCGTCCTCTCCGACGGCAGCGAACTCAACCGCAACCGCCTGATCGCCATGCTGTCGGCCATCCTGCTGCGCGAGCACCCGGGCACCACCATCGTCACGGATTCCATCACCTCCACCGGCCTTGCATCGTTCATTGCAGAGCACGGCGGCATCCACCACCGCTTCCAGCGCGGCTACCGCAATGTGATCAACGAGGCCATTCGGCTGAACCGGGCCGGCCAGGACACGCAGCTGGCAATGGAAACCTCCGGGCATGGTGCCCTGAAGGAAAACTATTTCCTGGACGACGGCGCTTATCTGATCACCAAGCTTCTGATTGAACTGGCGCGCGGAAAGCAGCTGGGCTATACGCTCCATTCTCTGATCGCCGGCCTGCAGGAGCCCGCGGAGAGCGCGGAGTTCCGTATGGACATCCGGCTTCCGGATTTTAAGGCATTTGGTCTGCAGCTGATTGAAGCGCTGACGGAATATGCCGGAAAGCAGC
>JAHZEF010000108.1:3263-7883 GCA_019422005.1 Clostridiales bacterium | reverse complement strand
ATATGATATTCTCCACGCCTATACTGCGGGCGTGCCGCTGACGGATTATGAACAAAACTGCGCAGAAGGATACAGCAATTATGATTACGAACTGAGCCGAATCGGGGAAGACGGCCGGCCGGAACTTCTGTCGGGCACGATTCAGGATGACAGGACTTATGGTTATGTAAACTCGTGGGAGCATGGGATCCGGGACGAAGCGACCGGGGAAGACCAGGTGTACCGGATTGCCGTGGCGATCCGCGACCCGATGCCGCTCCGCAGCGGGGATCTCTACTGGTACAGCGTCCTGTTTGACACCGTGTACCGGCTGCGGACTGAGATGATCGTGGTGCTGATCTGCGCGCTGGTGCTGGGGATCGTTGACTTTGTGTGGCTGTGCTGCGCAGCCGGCCATCGGAAGGGCGCCGCTTCGGAGATCACCCCGAACTGGGTGGACCGGATTCCGCTGGATCTCTATGCGGCAGCGGCGGTGCTGGTCATTGCAGTGCTGCTGAATGTATCCATTGAGACCGGCTTCTGGAATCTGGATCTGTTTGCAAACGCTTTGGGCGGCCTCGGGCTGGTGGCGGCATGCATGGTTGCGCTGGCGGTGGTGCTCTCCTTTGTCACGCGGGTCAAGCTGGGTGCCTGGTGGCGCAATACGGTCGTCTGGCGCGTTTTGGCGTGGCTGAAGCGAAACGGTCAGAGGCTGCTCCGGCTGACGCTTCAGGCAGTGCGGGCGCTGCCCATGATTTGGCGCACTCTGCTGGCAACGGCAGCGCTGCTGGTGATCCTGCTGATCATCGGGATGAATTGCTATTGGAGCGGCGGCGCCGTGTTCCTCTATTTCCTGCTGAGCCTGGCGATCCTGGCTGCCGTCGGATGGGGCGTTCTGCAGATGCGGCGGCTGCAGAAGGGCGGAGAAGCGCTGGCCGCGGGCAATTTTGACGAAAAGATCGATACGGGGAAACTGTACTGGGATCTGAAACGGCATGCAGAGCATTTGAATTCCATCGGGGACGGCATGGCGATTGCGGTGGAGCAGCGCATGAAATCCGAGCGGCTGAAAACGGAATTGATCACCAACGTCTCCCACGACATCAAGACCCCGCTGACGTCCATTATCAACTATGTGGATTTGCTGCAGAAAGCGCATACGCGGGAGGAAGAGGCGCAGTACCTGGAGGTGCTGCAGCGGCAGTCGGCAAGGCTGAAGAAGCTGACGGAAGATCTGGTGGAGGCGTCCAAAGCCTCCACGGGGAATATTTCCGTGAACCTGGTACGGACCAATGTGGCGGAAAGCGTCAGCCAGGCCCTGGGGGAGTATCAGGAGCGCCTGGCTGCAGGGAGCCTGCAGGTAGTGACCAGCTATCCGGCGGAGGAGCTGGCGATCCTGGCGGACGGAAGGCTGCTCTGGCGGATTTTGGATAACCTTCTGAACAATGTCTGCAAGTATGCGATGGCCGGTACCAGGGTTTATGTGGAGGCTTCGGCCGACGGGGGGACAGTCCGGATCTCAGTCAAAAATATCTCCCGCCAGCAGCTGAATGTGGGCGCGGAGGAACTGATGGAGCGGTTTGTACGGGGGGACAGCGCCAGAAGCACCGAGGGCTCCGGACTGGGGCTGAATATCGCCCGGAGCCTGACGGAGCTGCAGAAAGGGCGGCTTCAGCTGGTGGTGGACGGCGATCTGTTCAAAGCGGAACTGATCTTCCCGCGGGCCTGACGCCGGGCTCCGACGCTCAGACATCAAAACAATACGCCGAAGGGGAACCCGATTTGGGTGCCCCTTCGGCGTGTCCGGATCAGGGAATCCGGGGCCCGCGCCGGAACGGCTCAGCCGAGCTGGCTCCGGGCGCCCCATTGGCGGCAGAGATCCACCGCGGCGTGCCAGTTGTGCAGCGCGCGGTTGCGATCCTGAATGGCCATCTGCGGAGAAAAGACCTGCTGTGTCCGGCGGATTCCGGAAAGTTCGTCGGTGGAAGACCAGACGCCGGCGGCAAGGCCGGCCAGATAAGCCGCCCCCAGAGCGGTGGATTCCACGGTTTCGGGCCGATTGACAGGCAGGCGCAGCAGATCCGCCTGGAACTGCAGCATAAAATCGCTGACACAGGCCCCGCCGTCCACCCGCAATTCCGTGATTGGGGCCGCCGCATCCCGGTTCATGGTGTCGACCAGATCGGAGACCTCAAAGGCGATGCCCTCCAGGACGGCGCGGCTCAGTTCTGCCTTGCCGCTGCCGCGGGTCAGTCCGAAGAAGCAGCCGCGGGCCTCGCTGTCCCAATAGGGGGCGCCGAGCCCGGTGAAGGCCGGCACAAAATAGACGCCGCGGTTGTCGGGGATGGATTCTGCCAGGAGATCCACATCGTGGGCGGTACGGATGACGCCGCATTCATCCCGGAGCCACTGAATTGCAGAACCGGCGTTGAAGGCGCTGCCCTCCAGCGTATAGGTGGTCTGCCCGTCCAGCGACCAGGCGACGGAGGTCAGAAGGCCGCTTTTGCACCGGATGGAATGGGCGCCTGTGTTCATCAGCGTAAAGCAGCCTGTGCCGTATGTGTTTTTTGCCATGCCTTCCCGGAAGCAGGCCTGGCCGAACAGTGCCGCCTGCTGATCGCCGGCGGAGCCGCAGATAGGGATTCCGGCCAGCGCCTGCAGGCCTCCGATGCCGCGGGCCACAGTTCCGTAGCGCTGGCTGGAGGGGAGCGGGCGCGGCAGCAGAGACATGGGAATTCCCAGCGCGCGGCAGAGTTCAGAATCCCAGCAGAGACGGTCAATGTCGAACAGCATGGTACGCGAAGCGTTGGAGTAGTCCGTACAGTGTACCGCACCGCCGGTCAGGTTCCAGATCAGCCAGCTGTCCACGGTGCCGAACAGCAGCTTGCCCTGTTCGGCACGGGCCCGGATGCCGGGATCCTGATCCAGCATCCAGCGCAGCTTGGTTCCCGAAAAGTAGGGATCGATCAGGAGCCCTGTTTTCTGATAAATGGGCGCCTCCATTCCATCCGCCTTCAGCCGGCTGCACAGTTCTGCGGTGCGTCTGCATTGCCAGACGATGGCGTTGCAGACCGGCTGCCCGGTTTCCCTGTCCCAGAGAATGGTGGTTTCCCTCTGGTTGGTAATGCCGATGGCGGCAATGTCCGTGGGAGAGAGGCCGCTCTTTTCGAAGGCCTCGGACATGGCGTGATAAATGGTGCTCAGGATTTCCATGGGATCGTGCTCCACCCAGCCCGGCCGGGGGTAGATTTGGCGCAGCGGATACTGCGCTGCGGTATGGATTTCGCCCCGGCTGCTGCAGAGCACGGCGCGGGAACTGGTGGTTCCCTGATCCAATGCCAGGATGTACCCGTTCATACTGCCACTCCTTCTTTTGAATTCTTACTTCCTAGTTTCTGCGAAAACGTGTATAATGTCAAGCAGAACAAAAAAGGAGCTGACACAATGCGGGAATTTTATCTGCCTTCGACCGGCGGAGGAACGCTGCGCTGCGGCATTTGGGAGCCGCGGGAAGCGCCGCGGGCAGTTGTCCAGCTGGTCCACGGCATTGCGGAGCACATTGAACGCTATGAGGAATTCGGAAGCTTCCTTGCGGAAAAAGGGATCGTCCTGACAGCTGACGATCACATGGGGCATGGAAAGTCGGTGGGTGCGGGAGAGACTGTGGGGTATTTTCCCAGCGGATGGATGGGCGCGGTGGATGACGAGCGGTCATTGATGGAGCAAACCCGGGAACGGTACCCCCGGACGCCGTACTTCCTGATGGGGCACAGCATGGGGTCTTTCCTGACGAGAACGTTTCTCTGCCGCTATGCCGACTGCGGGCTGCATGGCGCCATCCTCTCCGGGACCGGCTGGCAGCCGCAGGCGGCTCTGTGGCTGGGACTGCGGCTCTGCGCTGCGGAAGCGCGGAAATATGGAGAGAAAGGCAGGAGCGATGTCCTGCAGCGTGTGATATTCGGCGGCTATAACCGGAAGTTCAGGCCGGCCCGCACACCGAACGACTGGATCTGCACGGATCCGGCGGTGGTGGACGCTTATTGCGCCGACCCGCTGTGCGGATTTCAGCCTTCCATCGGACTGGTGCGGGATATGCTGCAGGGGATTCGGTGGAACCAGCGAAAGGAAAATCTGGAGGCCATGGATCGGGTGCTTCCGGTTCTGTTCCTGTCCGGAGAGCGGGATCCGGTCGGCGGTATGGGCAGGGGAGTCAGGCGGTCGGCGCAGGCCTTCCGGGATGCCGGCATGCGGAATGTGACTGTGAAGCTCTATCCCAACGGGCGCCATGAGATGCTCAACGAGCCGAACAGGGAGGCGGTTTTTGCCGATTGCCTCAACTGGATCCTGGATTGCCTGAACCGCTGAATCCGGGAGAAAAGATTATCAAATACAGGTTTGCCAAAGAAACGGGGGAGCGGACTCCAAGGGGGCGCCAATGGAGGGGCCGCATGGGAAAGCTGCCGAAGGTGCGGCTGCAGACAGCGAGCTGCTTTGCAAAGCCGCTGGGGGATAGCTTTCTGGCAGAGATAAGAACGCTTCCGGTTCTTCCTCCAGCTGCGCTCTGTTCCGCCGTTGTGAGGAGGAAGCCCAGAAGGTGCTGCGGCGGGCGCATTGCGATACGGCCCTGCCGGAAGACAGATC
>JAHZEF010000108.1:0-3253 GCA_019422005.1 Clostridiales bacterium | reverse complement strand
ACAGATCCCCGGAAGCGCTCCGCCGGAACGGGCTTTCCGCTCTGTACGATACCGTACACAAGGGATCAGTTCACGCCGTATGCTTCTGTCCAAAGCCCCTCCGGCCCCCTTCCCAGCCCGGAAACGCCCGCCCGCTGCGCCATCCGCGAAGAAATTGACAGCTCCCACAGCGGGGAATATGCGGAAGAAAATGCTGGTATGGGGGATCCTGAGACTGGCAAGACCAAAGGTGCAAATGTTAAGTTTGGTAGTGATGTTAAATCTGAGCAAAAATTCCTAGTGAGTAATACAGAAACGTAAGAGTGTTTATCGCCGGACTTTGCCGGGCGAAGTCCGCCGCCAGGGTGGCCACAGCCCCCCAGCCTTTGACCTGCACCTATTTCGGCCCTGGCAATATCGGCGAATTTGGAGAGAAATGCTTCTGTCTCACATTGGCCCAATGAGACGAAATACCTGCTCCATGGTACATCTTTTCAAGCCGGGTCTTAAAACCGGCACATGGGCGGCCACGGTGCGTTACAGGGTGAGAGAAGGCAGGGAGGAATCACTTTGATGATATTCGGTCGGGATATCCGCTCTGCTTTGTAGGAAAAATACGAAATTTTTAAAGGGACTTAACAAGCAGAAAAGCTTGGAACATACTAGAGAACGTCCGGCATCAGCCGGACGTTCTCTTTTTATCCATTGCCTGCGGTACGGGCAAAGGAATCGTCTGTCTGCTGCGCAGGCCGGCGGCACTGCCCGTGCATGTGGAGCGCCTGGCGAGAGCGCCGGGGGTAGAGGTGGTGGTGGGGGAAAGGCTGCAGCCCCTGGTTGAAGGGTACATACAGGGCAATGTCCTCCATCTGCCGCCGTCCTCCCCGGACGCGGCCATGGAAATCCTGCGGCACGAACTGACGCACCGGATGCAGGAGCTCAGCCCGCGGCAGTACGGGAAGTACCGGGATTACGTGATGCGGCAGTACTCAGCGGCAGATGCGGCGGCGAAATACGAGGCGTACCGGCGGGCGGGGCATCCGCTCACTCCGGAGCAGTCCGCTGCCAGAGGGATCAGATGTGGAGATAGGCTGCGGCCTTGCGGCCGGCAGCAGCGGCCACGGCAGTTTCGTCCACTGCAGTGAGGCGGCCGTTCCGGACGGTGACTGCGCCGTTGACCACTGTATAATCCACAGGCCCGCGGACGCCGACGGTGGCGAGTACATTTTTAGGGTCGTAACAGCAGCCGACCAATTCCAGCCGCCGGGAATCGATCAGAAACAGATCCGCGCATTTTCCCTCGGCAATTTGGCCGATATCCTCCCGGCCAAGCAGACGTGCGCTTCCGCGGGTGGCCATCCGCAGCAGCTCGTACCCGGACGGGGCGTCTGCACTGGAATGAAGCCGATGGAGCAGATAGGCTGTCCGCAATTCTTCCATCAGGCTGGAGCCGTCGTTGGAGGCCGAGCCATCCACGGCCAACCCCACGGGAACACCCAGCTGCAGCATATCGGGAATCCTGGCCACGCCGGAGGAAAGCTTCATATTGGAAACCGGGCAGTGCGCCACGCCGGTGCCGGTGTCGGCGAGCAGACGCAGCTCCGCGTCGTTGAAATGGATGCCGTGGGCGTACCAGACGTCGGATCCGGTCCAGCCCAGGGATTCCATATATGCAAGCGGGCGCATTCCGTACCGTTCAAGCGTATAGCGTTCCTCATCCCGGGTTTCGCAGAGATGGGTGTGAAGCCGCACGCCGTACTGACGGGCCAGCGCCGCGCTTTGGCGCAGCAATTCCGGCGAGACGGAGAATGGGGAACAGGGGGCCAGGGCGATCTGACGCATGGCGCCGAAAGCGGGATCATGATACTGCTCGATGAGACGGGCGCTGTCTTCCAGAATTTCATCCACTGTCTGAACCACGCTGTCCGGCGGCAGGCCGCCGTCCTTCCGGGAAAGGTCCATGCTTCCGCGGGAGGCGTACATGCGGATCCCCAACTGTTCTGCGGCCTCAAACTGTGCGCCGATCAGGTCACCGGCACCGGCCGGGAAGACATAGTGATGATCGAAACAGGTGGTACAGCCGTGCTTCATCAGCTCCCCCATGCTGGTCATGGAGGACAGGCGGACAGCGTCGCGGTCCAGCCCCTTCCAAATTTCGTAAAGCGCCGTCAGCCAGTCGAACAGCTCCAGGCTTTGCACCTGGGGGAGATTCCTGGAAAACGTCTGATAGAGATGATGATGCGTGTTGATCAGGCCGGGGTAACAGAGCATCCCGCTTCCGTCCAGCACCTCATCCGCCGCATGGGGCAGACTGGGGCCCAGCGCACGGATGATCCCGTCTGCGCTGTAGAGGTCGGTATGGTGAAGCACGGCGTCCTGATCGTTGCAGGTAACCACGGCAGAGAGATTGCGGATCAGCAGGGAAGCCATGACCAGTCCTCCTGTGTTTGGTATTTTGCCGGAACCGAAGGCGTTCGGTTCGGATTCTTCCTTCAGTATAAACGAGCGGAGGGAAAATGTAAAGCCGCAGGGGAATCCCTTGCGGTTGAAGTGCCGAAAATTCAGGAAATCACTTGAAAAGAGAGGAAAAAATGCGTATACTAGACAAAAATGACGGACATCCGGCAGCTGTGCTGCAGGCAGAGGATAAAACGGCGTGCCGTGATCCAATGGATTGCGGTATTTTTTCTGCGCAGCCGGCTGGCGGGAGCTTTGTATGCGGAGGAGAGAGGTATGAATTCACAACACAAGCGCGGCAGCTTCACCGGATCCATCGGCTTTGTCTTGGCTGCGGCCGGGAGTGCGGTGGGGCTGGGAAATATCTGGCGTTTTCCGTATCTGGCGGCAAAGGACGGCGGCGGTATTTTCCTGCTGTGTTACCTGGTGCTGGCGCTGACCTTCGGCTTTACCCTGCTGACAACGGAGATTGCAATCGGCCGGAAAACAGGGCAGAGCCCCCTGACGGCTTACCGTGTGCTGCATCCCAAATGGGGCTGGCTGGGTGTTCTGGCATGCCTGGTGCCCGTCATCATTCTGCCGTACTACTGCGTGATCGGCGGCTGGGTTCTGCGGTATCTGGCTGCCTATTTAACCGGCGGCGGGGCGGGCGCCATGGCCGACGGGTATTTCAGCGCGTTCATTTCTTCGCAGTGGAGCCCAATCATCTGGTTTCTGATTTTCCTCGGGGCCACCATGTTTATTGTTTACAGGGGAGTCGACGCGGGCATTGAGCGGTTTTCCAAGGTGCTGATGCCGATCCTGCTGGTTTTGATTCTCG
>JAHZEF010000107.1:7469-7935 GCA_019422005.1 Clostridiales bacterium | reverse complement strand
ATCAGATTTTCCGGAAAAAGAAAAGCGCCCGGCAGATGTTTCTGCTGGGCGCCGCTGCAGATTGGGATCTACCGGCGGCCGCCGCCTCCGCGGCTGCCGCCAAAGCCGCCTCCGCCGCCGAAGCCGCCGCCTCCGCGGCCCCCGCCGAAGCCGCCTCCGCCGCCAAAACCGCCGCCTCCGCGGCTGCCGCCGAAGCCTCCGCCGCCAAAGCCGCTGCCTCCGCGGCCGCTTCCAAAGCCGCCTCCGCCGAAACCGCCGGGCCCAAAGGGGCCTTTGGGGCCGCCGCGATGATCGTCACGGGGCGCGCGGGGAGGGCGGCGCGGGCCGCCCGGGAAACGGCGGGGGAAGAAGATCGGCCCCCAGAAAGGGCCCCAGAACCCGTAACCATAGCGCCGCCGGCCGACTCCCATGGAGCCGAACAGCAGCAGGATGATCAGCAGGACCCCTATGGTGCCATATATCATAT
>JAHZEF010000107.1:0-7439 GCA_019422005.1 Clostridiales bacterium | reverse complement strand
GCTGCGATGCCGGCTGGAACGATGCGTCGCCGCCGGGAATGTAATCGGCATACCAGTCTTCCACGTCGGCAAACAGCCGGGGAAGCTGCTGGTCTGCGGAAGCAGAAACAGAGCCGGCGCCCAGCGAAGCCGTGAAAATTGTATTCAGGCGGTTGTTGACATAGTTGGCCATATCGCTGCCGTATGCCAGGTACCATTCATCAGAGGCCTGATGGATCAGAAGGAGCATATCCGTGGATTTCAATTCCCATTCTGCGCTGAACTCCAGCGCTGCCTCTTCGATGGCCCTGCCGTCCAGATCCCGGACGGTGATGACTGCCAGAATACTGCCGTAGGTATAATCCAGCGCAGCATTGTATGTGGCGATGGTTTGAATGGTATCGTCGGAAAGAATGTCGGCCTGATCCTCGGTCAGATTCCAATAGGCCTCATAATTTTCCCGCGCGTATTCGTTCGCGGTCATGTCGGAAACAGACGGTTCCGGGGCCTTGACATAGCCGAAAAACACGCATCCGGCGATGACCAGAATGGTCAGAATCACGGCGACTGTATGATTTTTGAATAGTTTCATGGATTCACCTGTCCTGTTGGAGTGAGAGGCACGGGCGGTGGCCCGGCATTTTATCCGCGAACCTCCAGAAGCTTCTGCTTCAGCTCGCCTTCGATGCGGCGCAGCTGCGCTTCCGCCTCCCGGCGCTTCTGGGCGCCCTCGGTCTGGATTTGCAGCACCTCATCCAGCGTGGAAATCAGGCTTTCATTGGTGTGCTGCAGGGTTTCGATATCCACGATGCCCCGCTCAGAGGCTTTCGCGGTTTCCACCGTGGCCATTTTCAGCTTATCCGCATTCTTGCGCAGCAGTTCATTGGTCATGTCGGTAACCTGGCGCTCCGCCTCAATGGCCTGCTGGGAATGATGGGTGCCCAGAGCCAGAACCATCTGGCTTTTCCAAAGCGGAATGGTGTTGATGATTGTTGTCTGGATCTTCTCTGTCATCAGCGTGTCGTTATTCTGGATCATCCGGATCTGGGGGGCCATCTGTACGGAGATGACGCGGGTCAGCTCCAGATCGTGCAGCTTCTTTTCAAACCGCAGGCAGAGATTGGCGTAGTCGTTTGCCGCCTGCGCATCCTCGGCGGTGCCGGTTTCACGGGCTTTGTTCTGCAGTTCCACCAGCGTGGTCGAACGCTCGTCCGCCAGTTTTTGCTGGCCGGCCAGGATATACATGGTCAGCTGCTTGTAGTATTCCAGGTTCTTCTCGTACATCTGATCCAGCACGGCAATATCCTTCATCAGGGTAATCTGATGCTGCTCCAGCTGCTGGGAGATTTTGTCCACGTTGGCTTCCGCCTTGTCGTATTTGATTTTCATGACTTCCAGGGATTTGGAAGCCTTCCTGAACAGGCCGAAGAATCCCTTTTTTTCTTCCTCGGCGTCGAAGCCCTTCAGCTCCACCAGCAGGTTTCCGACCATATCGCCGATTTCTCCCATATCCTTGGTACGGACGGAGTTCAGGGCAGATTCCGAGAAATCCGAAATGTTTTTCTGCGCCGCCACACCGTACTGCATGATCTGCGCGGAATCACGAAGATCGATTTTTGCGGCAAAGTCACGGACCGCCTTCTGCTCTGCCTCGGTCAGGACGCTCATGTCGGGCCCGGCTTCCGGCGCGGGAGCCTGGGCGGCAATCCCGGACGGCTGCGGGATTTCCGGGGTGGGGACGCTGTTCAGATCCGGCGTCAGGGTCAGCTGCGGAATTTTCTCATCCATCGTATGCTTCTCTCCTTCATGATAACTCGGTTTCGTCGGTCAGGCCCTGGGATTTGAGCATTTGTTCCATGACCGTAATATCTGCGGTGATATCCACAACGTCGCTGGCGAACAGGCTGTCGAGCTGTTTGCGGAAGGCGGTTTGAATTGTGGAGAGCATGTCCTCAATTTTGCCCATGGCTTCGTCAATATTGCCGGCGCGGAGCCCCTGGTTCTGCAGCTTGACGTATTGTTCCAGCAGCTTGATGGTGGTTGGAAGGTAATAGTTGAGAAACTGGCGGCATTGCCGGATTTGATCCCGGTTGCGCTCCAGCTGTTTGAAAATTTTCCCCGTAACGGCTTCAATCTCGTTCAGAGCGGCCGAAACGCGGGCGTCCGGGATTGCCTCATTGAGCTTCCGGATGTTCCGTATGGCCTCGCGGCCCTGCAGAATGGTTTCATCCAGAACGGCGTCTCCGGTGTCCGGGGCCGCTTCCGGAACTTCCACCTGCACGGTTTTACCGGGAAACGCGGACTTTGCAATCAGATAGACGGCCACGGAGATGGCGGCGCACAGCAGAAGCTGCGGCACGGAACGCAGGCCGAACAATACGGTATAGAGCAGCCATGCGGCGGCGACGGCATAGACCGGAATTACAGACGGTTTTCTGACAGATTTCATAGGTTGGTTCACCAGCTTTTCTTTGTGATGCAGTTGCCTGCTTCCATCTTACTTCCGAATGCCTCCGAAGTCAAGGGAATGTCGCTGCCGTTGACAGCGCAGCTGCCCGGCGATATAATAACCATGACATACCCAATGGGGCCGCCCAGGCGGGCGGCCCCTATCTGAAGCGGCCGACAGGTCTGCGCAGGAGTCCGAGAGCCGTCCTGCCGTCGGGGCCGCATACCCATTATTATGCGGCGCAAACCTGTTGTGTGCAAAAAATCGATCTTTTTCGCGATCGGAGGTCATCATTCATGATAAAAGTTGCCCCTTCCATTCTTTCTGCAGATTTTGCCCATCTGGGCCGGGACATTGAAGCGCTCAAAAAGAATGGCGCGGATTATGTCCACTTTGACGTGATGGACGGAAATTTTGTTCCCAATCTTTCCTTTGGGCTCAATGTGCTGGAGGATGTGAGGCGGATTACGGATATGGTGCTGGACGTGCACCTGATGATCGACCGTCCCGTGCGCTATGTGGAGCGTTTCTGCCGCGCCGGCGCCGATATCGTCACGGTGCATGTGGAGGCCGACACGGAGGCGAATACCCTGCAGGCGCTGCAGGCCGTCCGCAGCTGCGGGAAGCGTGCAGCCGTCTGTGTCAAGCCCGGGACGCCGGCCGAGGCGGTGCTGCCGTTTCTGGAGTTGTGCAGCATGGTGCTGGTAATGACTGTGGAGCCGGGATTCGGCGGGCAGTCCTTTATGGAAGATATGATGCCCAAAGTGCGTCAGATCCGCCGGTATATCGATGAGAGAAGGCCGGGCTGCGAGCTGGAGGTGGACGGCGGCGTCAGCCTGAAGACCGGCCCTGTCTGCGCGGCGGCCGGTGCGGATGTCTTTGTGGCGGGAAGCGCTTATTTCAAGGCGGAAGATCCCGCAGCGTTTGTGGCGGCCGTTCATGAAATGTGACGGACCGGCGGCCATCCGGCGAACGGGAAAACAGCGGAGCCGGCGCGGCGCTGGGCGTGTTCTGCGCACCGGGTTTCCGAAAGGAGAGAGTTCATGCACTATAAAGGCTTGAAGCAGGCTGCCCGGCAGTGCCTGCGGGACAGCAGGCTGGGCCCCTGCAGGCTGACGCTGCTGTTCCTGCTGTGCTTCTACGCGGTTTCCATCCTCTGTGACGTGGTGTCCTATGTGATGGATCTGCGCCTCAGCCGTGCATCCGGCCTGGAGGTGGCCGCGCTGAACAGCCAGGCCATGCTGTGGAACTTTACGGCGGTTGTGGCGGTTAACCTGCTGTGGGCGCTCTGGCACGCCGGCTATTCGGCATTTGCGCTGCGCCTGAGCCGCGGGCAGCAGACGGGATTCGGCGAATTCCTGACCGGGTTCCGGATGGCGGGAAAGATCCTGGCTGTCACGCTGCTGGAGGCGCTGTATATCTGGCTGTGGTCGCTGCTGCTGGTGCTCCCGGGAATCGCCGCGGCCTACCGATATCGGATGGCGGTCTACGTGATTTTGGACGATCCCAGCCTTTCCGCTTCGGAAGCGATCGGGGTCTCGGCCCGCCTGACGTATGGGCATAAGCTGGAACTGTTCCTGCTGGATCTGAGCTTCTGGTGGTATTACCTGCCGGGCCTGGCGGCTGCGGCGCTGCTGAACGGTTACAGCTATGGCCTGATACCGGCGCTGAACGGCCCGGACGGACGGCTGTTTGTCTATCTGGTGAACCTGCTGCTGCCTGCCGCCATGGATGTCGCGGCCATGGCGTATGTGCAGACCACACAGGCGCACGCGTATAACTGGCTCCTGTCCCTGGACGATGCGCAGCGAAAGGAAGCATGGAGCACCCGGCGCCCGGAGGGCTGGGCGTAATGTTCTGAATATGCAGAGCAGGACCGGGGAAACCCGGTCCTGCTTGTCTGTATGGGAGAGAAAAATTTTTGACGAGTCTGCCGGATGAAACTGACGCCGCCTCCTGCGGCGCAGCCAGGCCGTGCAGGCAGGGCTCAGGGGCAGAAGGAACGCATGGCGGCCAGCGTTTTTTCCATCAGTTCGTCGAGGGTCCAGCCCAGACGGTCGGCGCCCTGCTGAATGACGTCACGGGAGCAGCCAGCGGCAAATTTCCTGTCTTTAAATTTCTTTTTCAGGCTTTTCAGCTCCATATCCTGGACGCTTTTGCTGGGGCGCATCCGTGCGGCTGCGCCGATCAGGCCGGTCAGTTCATCTGTTGCAAAGAGCACATTCTCCATTGGATGGGTCGGCTCCACGTCGGAGCAGATGCCATACCCATGGCTGGCGACGGCGTGGATCAATCGCTCATCCATCCCGCGCCCGCGCAGGATCTCCGTACTCTTCCGGCAGTGTTCGTCGGGGTACTGCTCAAAGTCCAGATCATGGAGAAGGCCGACCGTGGCCCAGAAGTCAGCCTCGTCCCCATAGCCCAGTTCTCCGGCGAACCAGCGCATGACGCCCTCCACGGTTTCTGCATGCTGCAGATGAAAAGGCTCTTTGTTGTATTCGGTTAATAGACTCCAGGCTTCTTCCCGCGTCATAATTCCAGCCATCCTTTCGTTTGCAGAATATCCGGCAGCCCTGTGCCCCCATGCGCTGAGTTCAAACCCGCGCCGGTTTTGGGGGCGGGAGAGGCCGCGGCCGGTTACGCTTTGACGGATCCGTCTGCGTTGAAAACCGGCAGCTTTTCCAGATAGATGATGTCGCTGCGCTGCTGGGCGTCGCCTTCCGCCAGAATGGCCATGCGGCCGGCCACCTCGCCGCCCGCCGCTTCCACCAGCCGCTCAATGGCGGTCAGAGACTCGCCGGTGGAGATGACGTCGTCCACCACCAGAATTTTCCTGCCGCGCATCCTGGCTGCGTCGTCGCCGTCCAGATACAGATGCTGTTCCCTGGCGGTGGTAATGGACTGTACGGACACGTCCAGAATGTTGCGCATGTAGAGTTTGGGGCCCTTTCGAGCCAGAAAATACTGGTTCTGCCCGCTCTGACGGGCCATTTCATGAATCAGGGGAATGCCCTTGGCTTCGGCTGTAATCATGTAGTCATACTGCGGCGCACGGTCCAGAAGCGCCTTGGCGCATGCACAGGTCAACTCCACATCTCCAAAGATTACGAAGGCGCCGATGTAAAGATCGTCCGACACCCGGCAGATGGGAAGGTTCCTCTGCAGGCCGGCAATGGTCATGGTGTGGTACATAGAACATATCTCCTTTTCGACATGAGGTTCCGCGCCAAAATCCGTACATGTCTTCTGAACCCCATTATATGCAGCTCCGCATCAAAAGTCAATCGGTGCTGCCGGCGCCCCTTCAAAAAGGAACGCAATTCTGTATGCAGGAAATGGATGCGGTACGCCCGTGTAAAATGGAGATTTCACCCTGGGCCGGCAATATCCCTGCGGAATCCTTTCCTGCTTTACCAAAATTTTTTCTTCCTCATGATCCACAGGCAAATCAGGCCGATCAGTATGCATGCGCCGATTACCACAGGATAACCGTATTTCCAGGTCAGTTCCGGCATTTCTGAAAAATTCATCCCGTACCACCCGGCCACCAAAGACAGCGGAAGAAAAATGGTGGTGACAATGGTCAGGGTTTTCATAATCTGGTTCTGCCGTATGCCAATTTCGGCCTGAAACAGTTCCCTCACCTGTATTCCATACTCGCGGAGAGATTGCGCTTCTCCCAAAAGCCGTTCAATCCGCTTTTCTATGATATGGAGCAGGTGGAGATCGTTGTCCTGAAAATATCCGTTCTCATTTTCCTGGAATTCACAGGAGAGATCGCCCAATTGTGTGTAATACCGGATCCAGCGGACAATTTCTTTGCGGAGGCCTGTCATCTTGGAATTGAAGCCTTCCAGATGGCCGGCCAGGGCCTGATCCTCCAGCAGAGCGAGTTCATCCTCAAGCTTTTCCAGATGAAGGAGATCCTTGGAGATCAACAGTTCCAGAAATTCGCAGACAATGCCTCCGGCGGTATATGCATGCTGGGGGGCTTTGCTGCGTATATGCTGAATCATGGAATGTGCCGTCCCGGTATCATCACACAGCACGGCCAAATTGGGCGCCAGCAGATAGCCAAAGGAAATGTGGTGCCTGTTCTTTGTGGTTTTGGGCGTGACAATTGTTCCACACAGGTAACCGTGTTTGGCTTCCGCTTTACAAACCTGCGCGCCCTGCGCAGGCGGCGTATGACGGAGGAGCTCTTCCGCTCCTGAAATTACGATCCCCTGGGCAAGTTCCTCCGACGTGACCAAAAGGAATATACTGTCCCCGGGAGCCGGCGGGCCGTCAAAGGGCGCCAGCTGCGGGCGGATACGGTATTGAAACATAACCAGCCTCCTGAAGCGGTTGATATGGCTATTTTACCACAGACTGCCGAAAGTGCAAGCTGCGGTTCAGGACGGATAGAGCGGCTGAGGAAATCTGGAATATTGATTTTCGGTGAACCGATGTCGCTTTTTTTATGAATTTAACCATGTGCCGTTTGACACTGCCCGTCACTGGGCCCATATTGGGTTTGTTCCAAAGGGAGGGGGCCGGCGATCCCCCGAAAGAGGGCAGACCCAATCACAGATTTGATGCCTTTTCGGCCATGATTTTGTGATGCCCCCTGTTATGGGCGGCTGTAACCCCATGTATGGGAAACATGCCACAAACCTGATGAAAACAGATATGCGGGGAGCCGGTAGCACCGATGAACCGACCATCCATTTGCCCGGGTTCCGGAAGGAAGAGATCCATCCGTATGCACGGCGTCTGGGGCTCAATGGTTTTTTTATCCCGTGGCTGTTACGGCTGATCAGTATGCGCGTCCATGGGAAAATGGCAGGATAAACTGGAAGAAACCTGAAAAAAGGAAGCGGTTTGCGCAGCAATACGGATGCGGTCTATAATTTCGCTGCAGCCGATAATTACCCGCGGAAAGCGATCATGGACAGAGTGAATTGTCAAACTAAATGCAACAGGAGTTGAGTTCGAAGTCCCATAATTCCTGAGCAGAACGGAAGTTCAG
>JAHZEF010000106.1 GCA_019422005.1 Clostridiales bacterium | reverse complement strand
AACGGGGGAGACGGCGCAGAGGCGTCTAATCGGAAAAAATATATCCCGGCCGGCGGACCGGACGGCGGAGACGGCGGAAACGGCGGCAGCATTGTCCTGCGCGTGGACGACAATCTGTCCACCCTGATGGATTTCCGCTACCGGCGGAAGTACACGGCGGCGGCCGGCATGAACGGAGAAGGCGGCCGCCGCAAGGGAAAATCCGGCGCGGACCTGATCATCCGGGTCCCCCGCGGCACCGTGGTCCGCGACGCGGAAACCAACGAGATCATACAGGACATGTCCTCCTCGGAAGACTTTGTCCTGGCCCGGGGCGGCCGGGGCGGCTGGGGGAACAGCCACTTTGCAACGCCCACCCGCCAGGTGCCGCGCTTTGCCAAGGCGGGTCTCCCCGGGGAAAGCCACGACGTGATCCTGGAGCTGAAGCTCCTGGCGGACGTCGGCCTCGTCGGCTTTCCCAACGTCGGAAAATCCACGCTGCTTTCCGTCACCTCCAACGCGCGTCCCAAGATCGCCAACTACCACTTCACCACTCTGTACCCCAATCTGGGCGTTATCTATGTGGACGAAGGCGTCTCCTTTGTCATGGCCGACATCCCCGGTATTATCGAAGGCGCCGCTGAGGGCGCGGGCCTGGGCCACGACTTTCTGCGGCATATCGACCGCTGCCGCCTGATCGTTCACATCGTCGACGTATCCGGCAGCGAGGATCGGGATCCAGTGGAGGATTTTGAAAAGATCAATGAAGAGCTGCGGCGGTATTCTCCGGAGCTGGCGTCCCGCCCCATGCTGGTGGCCGCCAATAAAATTGATCTGATTCCGGAGGGCTGCGGCCACCTCGAGCGCCTGCGCCGGCATGTCACCCAGCTGGGATATGCGTTCTACGAGATTTCAGCCGCCACCACCGCCGGCACACGGCAGCTGATGAAAGCCGTTGCCGGCCGGCTGGCCCAGCTTCCGCCTGTCACCGTCTATGAGCCGGAGTATGTCAAGCCGCTGGCTGAGGCCGGCAGCGCGGAAGACCTGCGAATCGAACAGTTCGGCGATGTCTGGAGCATTTCCGGCCCCTGGATGGAGCGCCTGCTCAATGACATCAATTTTGAGGATTACGAATCCAGGATGTACTTTGACCGGCAGCTCCGCCGGAGCGGGCTCTTCCAACGGCTGGAAGCCATGGGAATCGAGGAAGGGGACACCGTCAGCATCTATCACCTGGAATTCACTTACGCCAAATAGCGCGCTGTCCGCAGGGGCGCACGCGGCTCCTGAAGCAGGCGGGGAGGAACCGAAGTTCCTCCCCGCCTGCCGTTTTTCCTCAGATCAGGATCCGGACGCCGCGCCGGCTTTCGGCTGCGCAGCCCGCGGCGCCAGCTTCCCGAGCAGCCCGGCGCGCTGCAGGGCCGGGCGCAGTACCATATAGACGCCCACCGCCGCGGCTGCGGAAATCACCGCATTCACAGACGTGGAAGCCACATTCCAGGCCAGCGTCAGTTCCGCAGCCGGCTTTCCCAGGATTACCAGCTTATAAAAATATCCAAGCAGCGGGTCGAAGACCACGTTGAAGGCCAGTCCGCCGGCGGCGGCCAGCAGGCTCCATCGAAACAGATGCCTCCGGTCGCTGCTTTCCTCGATCCTCCCGAATCGATGGGCAATGACCCCCGTAATCAGGCCAATGCAGAGTTTCAGCAAAAATGTCTTCGGCGCATATATCACATAGATCGGATCAAAGAGGTCGCCGATGGTCATGCCGATCGCACCGCCCAGGCCGCCGGCAAAGCCGCCCATGAGCAGCGCGCCCAAAACGCAGACTGCGTTGCCCAGATGAATGGAGGTCGCATCGCCGCCGGGCAGAGAGATCTTAATCTGCAGGAATGTGAATACCACATAGGACAGTGCCGCCAGCATGGCAATGGCCGTGACACGCTGAATCGAAATTTTCTTTTCTTTCATGGAAAACTGCCTCCCCCTTCGGAATCGGCCCTATTGTAAACAAAAACTGACCGTTTTAAAACGGTCAGTTTTGTTTTATTTTATGGGTTCAGATGCAGAGTAACCTCCTTCATACTCAGGCTGATCCGTTTCCGCTTCTCATCCACCTCCAATACGGCCACCTGTACAATATCGCCCACACGAACCACCTCGGATGGATGGCGGATAAAACGGCCGCAAACCTGAGAGATATGCACCAGGCCGTCCTGATGAACGCCGATATCCACAAAGACGCCGAAATCAATCACATTGCGGACTGTCCCGCTGAGTACCATCCCCGGCTTCAGATCGCTGATCTCCAACACATCCGTCCGCAGGATCGGCGCAGGCAGTTCCTCTCTCGGGTCGCGTCCCGGCTTCAGCAATTCCCGAACCACATCCTGCAGCGTCGGTACGCCGACGCCGCAGGTCTCCGCCGCCCGTTCCAGGCCGTAAGCCTGCAGCCGTTCCGGCAGCCGGGAAATTGCATCCGTTCCCACATCCGCCCCGGTATACCCGCAGAGCGACAGCAGCTTCTCCGCCGCCGCGTAGCTCTCCGGGTGGACTGCCGTACGGTCCAGAACCTGCCTGCTCTCGGGCACCCGCAGGAAGCCGGCGCACTGTTCGAAGGCCTTCGGGCCCAGCTTCGGAACCTTTAAAAGCTGCTTCCGGCTGGAAAACGCACCGTTTTCCTCCCGGTAAGCGACAATGTTTCTGGCGGTGGCCGCAGTCAGTCCGGCCACCTGCCGCAGAAGCGGCGCAGAAGCCGTATTCACATCCACCCCAACCGCGTTCACGCAGTCCTCCACCACGCCGCCCAGCGCCTCGTCCAGCCGCTTTTCCGGCATGTCATGCTGGTATTGTCCCACACCGATGGCTTTCGGGTCAATTTTAACCAGCTCCGCCAGCGGATCCTGAAGCCGCCTTGCAATGGATACGGCGCTGCGCAGATTCACGTCAAACTGCGGGAATTCCTCCGCCGCCAGTTTGGAAGCGGAGTAAACCGATGCGCCCGCCTCGCTGACGATCATATAGCTGACGCCTCCGCCCACGCGGCGCAGCAGTTCCACCGTCATCTGCTCCGTCTCCCTGGAGGCCGTTCCGTTTCCAATTGCGATATGCTGCACGCCATAGTTCCGAATCAGGGCTGACAGGCGTTCAATGGCCTCCTCCCGCTTCCGGTCCGAAAATGTGGGATAGACAACCGCCGTATCGAGCACTTTTCCGGTGCCGTCCACCACCGCCACCTTGCAGCCGTTCCGGTATCCGGGATCCAGCCCCATGGTGACCTTCCCCTTGACCGGCGGCTGCAGCAGCAATGGCTTGAGATTCAGGGCAAAGTTGTGAATCGCCGCCTCGTTGGCCGTTTCTGTCAGCGCATTCCGGATTTCCCGCTCCATGGGGGGCGCGATCAGCCTGTCATACGCATCCTCCGCCGCCGCACGGACAAACGCCATGGCACTGGAACCGGGCACCACCACGGCCCGGAACAGCCGGCGCAGAACCAAATCCCGCTCCACTTCCACAGAGACCCGCAGGAAGCCCTCCTTTTCACCGCGGTTGATCGCCAAAACCTGGTGGCTTTGCAGCCTTGCCGCCGGCTGGGAAAAGGCATAATACAGCCGATAGACGGAGTCCTCCTCTTCCCGGGCGTTCTGCGCGGTCAGCACAGCCCGCTTCATCATCAGCTCCCGCAGATCCTTCCGAATGGCCGCGTCGTCGGAAATCCATTCCGCAATGATATCGGAGGCGCCGGCCAGCGCATCCCCAACGGACTCAACCCCCTGTTCCGGATTCAGAAAGGCCTCCGCCAGGAGCTCCGGGGCAGGCGTTCCGCGTTCCTGGAGGAAAATCCGGTTTGCCAGCGGCTCCAGCCCTTTTTCCCGGGCCGCTGTGGCGCGGGTGCGCCGCTTCTGTTTATAGGGCCGGTACAGGTCCTCCACCTCCGCCAGGGTCTGTGCGGCGTCAATGGCGGCCGACAGCGCATCCGTCAGCTTCCCCTGTCCCGCAATGGCCTGCCTGACTTCTTCCCGCCGTTTTTCCAGATTCCGCAGATAGGCCAGCCGGTCCGCCAGGTCACGCAGGGTCTGGTCGTCCATCCCCCCATGCAGTTCCTTTCGGTAGCGTGCAATGAACGGAATGGTATTGCCCTCGTCAATCAGAGTCACCACATGATCCACATGGATTTCCTTTTGATTCAGCTCCCGGGCCAGAAGCTCCACAATTGTCGGCATGATAACGCTCCTCAGTTTCAGTTCAGATGGTTTATTGTATCATAAATCCGCGCGGAACTCCACTGCCTTCCGGCAGCTGTACAGCACCCGGACGCCGGCCCGCCCCATATGCCCGGCCGTATGCTGCATGTCGGCAGCCGCCGACATGCAGAAAAAGGAGGTTTTCACCCCCTTTTTCCGCTGCCCCCGGCCGGAGCAGTCACTCCGCAGCCTGGAATTCCCAAAAATTCGTCACATTGGAACTGTCCGCCACGAACAGATCAATATAGGTGGTTTTTTCCACCGTCTCACCGCTGAAAAACCGCACTGCCGCGCTGTAAATTTCGTCGGCAATCACCTGCGGATCCACAACCACGCAGGCCAGATAATTCGGATCCTGATTGTACAGCGCTTCAAACGGCTCCGCCCCATAGGCTCCCATGGACAAAACCTTGACGTCGGACATCCCGCGCGCCTGAATGGCAGATACGGCTCCCCAGGCCCCATTATCCACTACGGACGCGACAAAGTCAAAGGGAACCACCGTATTGGCGATGGCGTTGGCCGCTTTTTCCCGGTTGCCCTCACAGTCATGGACTTCCACAATGGCAATCCCCGGCGCTTTTTCCTCCAACACCTCCGTAAACCGCTTGCTCCGCAGTTCCGCCGCTGCAGAGGTATTCAATTCCAGCAGCACGACGCTGGCCTTTCCCTCAGGGTATTCGTCCGGGTGCTGTTCCACATAGGATATCAGGTAGTCCGCCATCAGTTCGCCGGTCAGTTCCTGATCCCAGGTGACAGACGTCACCGCCTGGTCGGCTTCGTTCCAATAGCAGTCGTAAATAAACACAGGCACGCCGGCGTCTACGGCCTGCATCAGCGCCTCTGTGCATCCGTCCGGCGTTGCGGGATCTGCGAAAATCATGTCCACGCCGCCTGCAAGCATGTTTTCAATCTGCTTGGTCTGCGTTTCCGCGTTGAGATCGCCGTCTTCCACGGTGATGGACACGCCGTATTGCGCCGCCGTGTCCTCCAGGCACCGGGCAAGCGCCGCGCACCATTCGTCGCCTTTATACACAATGGTGCAGCCGATCTTTTTTCCCTGCAGCAGAGATCCCTCGTCGTCCCCGTCCGGTTTGCCGGCCGTTCCGGCGTCCGCCTGCTGCTGCGGCGTCCCATCGCCCCCATCCGGTTTGCCGGCCAGCCCGGCATCCGCCTGCTGCTGCGGCGCAGGCTCTGCCGCTTCTTCTGCAGACGGTCCGGCGCTGCAGGCGGCCGCAGCCAGCATCACAGAAAAGGCCAGCAGAATCGCAATTCCCCGTTTCATAACTACTCCTCCTATTTCTGTCGGCTTGTATGGCGTTTCGCCATTTGCAAGTTCATTCTATCGGCCTCCCCGTGATTTCACAATATAAAAACCGCCCTTCCGCATATAAAAAAAGACACCGCCGGCTGTCCGGGCAGTGTCCTTTTTTATATGTCTCCGCCTTCGGGCCGCTCCCTGCTTTTCCCTATTCCAGGCTCTTCCTGTAAGCGCTCGGCGCAACCCCCATATGCTTTTTAAAAAAATTGCTGAAATAATACGGCGTCTCAAAACCCAGCATCGCCGCAATCTGCCCGATCGTCAAGTCCTGCCGGCAGAGCAGCAGCCTTGCCCGTTCCGCCTTCTGCCTGTGGTAATCCGCAATCAGGCTGATGCCGAACCGCTGTTTGTAGACCGTCTTGACCATGGACTCTGAAATATAAAACGCCCTGGCCACCTGTTCCAGACACAGCCGCCCCTCCACACGCTGCAGCATAAAGCTGCGGATTCTCTCTGCCAGAAACGCGTGTCCGTTGGTTTCCTGCAGCCCGCGCCACCCTGCAAACGCCCCCGTCCCTTCTGCGGCGCGCATGAGAAGCAGCAGCACCTGCTCCAGCCGGATGCGGATCAGCTGGTCATTCCCCGGGGGAGCCGTCTGCCTGCGCTGCAGCAGTTCGGGCACGTCCGTCCGCTCCGAACATCGGAAACCGTCTTCCACCGTCTCCAGGATTTCCCGGAGCAGCGCCTCGCAGCGGGCGGATACGGAAAAGATTCCGCGGCCCACCGCCGCCGGCGGGTTTCCTGCCGAAGAAAAGGAGATCACCCACATTTCAGCCGGCGCCTCGCCGTCGGCATATACCACATGAAAGGAGTCCGGTCGGAAGAGGATCAGCTCCCCCTTTTGGAGCCGGTAAAACCGGTTGTTCAAGTGCACAAATGTATTGCCATCCGCCATATACTGCAGTTCCCAGCAGCTGTGCCGTTCCCCTTCAAACTGCCAATCCCTGGAGCAGTGCAGCCTTCTGGCATTCACAATCCCGTCTATCCGAAACAGGTCCTGCAGCGCATGTTCCTGATATTCCATTCAAGACAATCCTTTTTTATAAATTGTACCTCTCATTTTACATTCCGCCGCCGCCCGTTGTCAAATACAATAAAGCAAACATCAGAAAGGATGCCTGCAGAATGAATCACCGAGAAAATTTGATCGCAGCCATGCGCCGTCAGCCGTGCGAACGCGTCCCCTTCCAGCTTTCCCCCCGCGACACGCTGCAGCAGGAGCCGCAGCGGCGTTACGGCACCGACGACGCCGTCGCCGCATTCGACATGCCCGTGCAATACATCGAACTGCCGCCCGCAGAACATCCCATCGACCATACCGGCTACCACAGGCACCCGGAGAAACTGACATACATGGACGAATGGGGCGTCGGCTACAAACGGGGCAGTGTCGCTCATTTCACACAGTTCATCTCCCCCATGGCCGATTTCGACCTCCCGGAACAGGTGGAACAGTACCCCTTTCCGGACATCGCAGGCGACCTTCCGCGCTGGGAGGCTGCGCGGCGTCAGGTGGAGGAGGCGCATGCCCAGGGACGCGCCGCCGCTTACTTTGCGGTGCAGGTTTTTGAGCCGGCCTGGTATCTGCGCGGTCTGGACAATATGCTGGCGGATTACCTGTGCGACGAGGAGATGGCGGAGGCATGCATGCAGAAAATGACCCGGGCCCAATGCCGGATCGCGGAACAGGCCGCGCGGATCGGCGTCGACCTCATTGTCTTCGGAGACGACGTGGGCACACAGCGCGCGCTGATGATGAGCCTGGAAACCTGGCGGCGCTGGGTCAAGCCTGCAACTGCCGCCACCATCGCCGCAGCCAAGGCAGTCAATCCGCAGCTGCTGGCCTTTTACCATTCCGACGGCAGGATTTATGAGATCATCCCGGAACTGATTGAAATCGGCGTTGATATCCTCAACCCCGTTCAGCCGGAGTGCGTGGATCCCATACTGCTCAAGCAGCTCTATGGAGACCGGCTCTCCTTTTGGGGCACCATCGGAACCCAGACCACCATGCCGTTCGGCACACCGGATGAGGTGCGGCAAACGGTGCGCCGTATGATCGGCACCGTGGGCCGCGGCGGAGGACTGACCATCGCGCCGACCCATCTGCTGGAGCCGGAAGTCCCGTGGGAGAATGTGGAAGCCCTTGTGGAAGCAGTCCGGGAATTCGGCGTCTACCCATAATGCAGACCGCAAAAAGCGAGGGCCGGCGTAAGCGCCGTGCCCTCGCTCTGATTCTGAAATTGAACCGCTCAGATTCTGGCAACGCCGGAATCGCGGGCGGCCTGCGCCACTGCCTGCGCCACTGCAGGGCCGACGCGGGGATCAAATGCTGCGGGAATGATGTAATCCGGGTTCAGTTCCTCATCGGAGATCAGGTCGGCCAGCGCCTTGGCCGCCGCCAGCTTCATTTCCTCATTGATATCCCGCGCGCGCACATCGAACGTGCCGCGGAAAATGCCGGGGAACGCCAGCACA
>JAHZEF010000105.1:7482-8086 GCA_019422005.1 Clostridiales bacterium | reverse complement strand
TACGGCGTGGACTTCGTGGTCTACGGCAACGCCTTCAACGGCAACCCGGAGGCCGGCGCGGTACAGGTGTCTGAGGACGGCAAAACCTGGTATGAGCTGGCCGGCTCCCTGTATTATGACGGCGGGTTCAGCATTGATACCAGCAAGGCAACCGGCGGCAAATACTCCAACGTCTACACCGGCACCCTGCGGAACACCACGGTGAATTACACGCAGGGCAGCGATGATGACGGTAATATTATTAATATTCAGGCGACGCTAGGCGGGAACGGCCCGGCCACCTTTACCACAGCCACGGCCTGGTGGCCCCTGACTTCGGAAGGCTATCCCATGGGCGGGACCTACAGCAACATCGGCTCCAACATCACGGTCAACCACAGCGACAGCGCCCTGTCCTTCTCCGGCATCACCGCGGTGCAGGACTCCAACGCCACCGCCTTCTACGCCTTCGGTTACGCGGACGTGACGCCCAACGGCAGCCCCGCCGCCTATGGCAACGCGGTGAACCCCTACACGCCTTACACGAGCTCCAAGACCGGCGGCGACGGCTTTGATCTGGAGTGGGCGGTGGACATTGCCACGGGCGAGCCGGTGGATGTGGATG
>JAHZEF010000105.1:6425-7432 GCA_019422005.1 Clostridiales bacterium | reverse complement strand
TTCCGCTATGTCCGCGTCTACAGCGCGGTGCTGGACAACGCCGTCTTCGGCGAGACCTCCACCGAGGTCTGCGGCATCTTCACCACCGCCAACGCAGCCGGCGCCCCTGTGGGCCGGACGGCCACGCCGACCATTACGCTTGATGGGGATGATGTGGAAGAAATTAGTACGGAAGTCACCACCGTCGGAAACGTTGTCGTATACGATATGGGCGGCAGCCTCGGCAGCGGTTCTGAAATTGCAGTGACCGCGGCGGCTGGAGCAAATGTCTACATCAACAGTTCCGCCAGCGATTCCTACACGGTGGGTTCCCAGACGGAATACGTCCGGGTCATCGTGCAGTCCGGCGAGCAAGCGCCGTACATCGCCATCATTAAATAAGGAGAACGTACCGGGCGGGGACATGCAGAGCATGTCCCCGCCCCTCTTTTTGTATTATGAAAAAACGAATCCTTTCCTTTTTCCTGATGATCGCTCTCGTGATAGGGGTTTTGCCTGCAATCGCCCACGCCGCCGGTTATGAGATCGCTCTCAGCAGAACGGAAACCTCGTGTCCGGACTACACCATGTATAATGGTACCTTCACCACACCGGAGAGTGCCATGTATCCCGGTATATCCGTGAATTCGATTTACGTCCTGACCGTGGAGAGCATTGATACGGTAAAATTTACTATTACAGGCAATCAAACTATTCCGGCCACTTACACCACGGGACTGTCTAATAAGCAGGTCAGGGCTATTACAAAGGATGGTATCGCTGATTTTCTTACTTGGGACTATTGTTCTTATTATGAAACTGACGAAACCACTCTGGAAACCCTGCTGAATCTGACCTTTGGCGAAGAAACGAGCACGGAAAACCCATTTCTCAGCGGCTGTGAGAAGTATTATTTTATAGCCATCTCAAATAGTAGTCTGAAAACCCCTGCGGATCAGGTGTGCTATGGCATTCTGATTCAGGTGAAAGCGGCGTCCGTAAAGGATACCGATAAAACCGAACTCAAC
>JAHZEF010000105.1:0-6415 GCA_019422005.1 Clostridiales bacterium | reverse complement strand
GAGAATTGGCACCGCTCCGGCGACCGCTATAACGGCAGAACGACGAGCACAGACGGCTTCTGGTCGGATATGCAGCCGGTACTGGAAACCGCCCAGGCCGTCGCTGCCGACGATACCGTGGATCAATCCATCGTTACCTCCGCGGCGGAAAATCTGAAGGCTTGCATCGATCGTCTGATTCCTGCCTCGCAGGCGAACGCCACGCTTCTTTACGAGAGGCTCAATACCCGGTGGATGTGGACCTATGGTGGTTATTCCGTCACAGCAAATCCGGGGATTTCCAATGGCGAGGACGTCAGCGCGGAGAACACCACGGCAATGACCTGGGAGCCCTACGCCGCGGCGCGGGAGGAAGGGACGGCGCTGCTGGAGAGCCTCTTTGACGATGACGGGAACGCGACGGAGGCAAACACCGCGGCCATGCAGGACAAGGTGGACGAGCTGGCCGCCGCGGCGAACCTCGACCTTCTGGTCAACAAGGAGGCCTATGCCAAGTATTACGACAACTACACCCAAAACCGGGACATGGCCTTCACCCTGCTGGAGCAGTATGACCCCGCCAGCCTGACGGCGTCCGACTACACCGGGGAGAGCTGGGAGGCCTATACGGCCGCCTATGACGCCCTGAAGAAAACCATGGCCTACACGGTCGTGGGCGGCACCAGGGAGGACTACCTGATGCTGAGCCAGTTTGGAAGCCGTGTCAAGCAGCTACATCAATAACTTCGCCGCAAAATACCCTCAAATTCGGGAGAGCGGGACGGATCTGTATGTGAATGAGGCCCTCACGCTGGAAGGCGGCCGGAGCACACTGGCCGCCGCGATGGAGCAGGCAGATCTCGCATTCGATACAAAAGATCTCCGGGGGGGGGGATTCCCGGCCGAAATGGACAATACCAGCGACACCATTCCGCTGTTTGCCGTGGTTATCAATGGGGAATATTACGGGCAAGTCAATGCATATGTGTTGGATAACGAGGAGTACGCCATTCAGCTCCATGATCAGGACGAGGTGCTGGTAGCCCGGATCGCAGCCCCGGTATCCGAACTGGAAGCGTCCAGCGGCTATGATTCGACCCAGATCATTGAATCTGTGTCGAATCTCGAAACGGAATACCAGGACAGCCTGGCCCTGATCGGCATGACCGCCCCCTCCGGGACGGTCAAGGTAGGGGACAAGGCGGCCTTTTCCGCCGCGGTCACCGGCGCCTACGCCGGCGGCAACCTGGGCCGGGAGCTGGACGCGGAGGGCCTGACCCTCTTTATCAGCGCGCCCTCCCAGGAGGAGGCGCTGGCCGCCCCCACCATCCAGACCGGCTATGCCACGGACGCGGAGGGCGCCCTGGAGTATGTCTTTGCGGAACCCGGCTGGTATACAGTGGCGATGTTCAACGTGAACGACGACGTCCCCACCTTTACCGACGTGTTCAACGCCGTCACCCCCGGCGAGTATTACAGCCTCTACGCCGGGGACTTCGCCACCCTCTATGTGGCCCCCGCCGACGACGAGGCCGCCCTGATCGCCCAGTACCGCGAGGAGTATCGGGCTGCCGCCGCGGCGTACTTCGCCCCGTTCCACGACTACGACTTTGAGGCGGGGTACTACGAGGGGACCTTCCGGGCGCAGTATGACGCGCTGCTGGCGCATCTGGAGAGCGCAGAGACCTTCAAGGAGCTGAAGGAGACCTATGACAGCGACTTCGCAGCGCTGCAGGCGTGCGGCGCCGCCGCCATCGACCACGCCGCGCTCATCGCCGGCCTGCGGGCCGACCTGGAGCTGGTTCCGGCCGACCCGGCCGCCATGGACGAGAGTTACGCCGACCTGCTGGAGGACATCCAGACGGTCTACGGAGGGCTCAACGCCTACCAGCGCACCCTGCTGACCGGCCAGGAGACCGGTCTGCTGGAGCAGCTGGCGGCCATGGACGCTGGCAGCCTGATCAAGCTGCCGGGTGTGACGGTCAATATCACCGAAGACGAGAACGGCAAGGTACCAGGCTCACCGGACAACGGCGCGGCGAATTACGGCTATCCCAATGTGACTTGGAACATGCACCCGCAGCCCGACGGGACGGTTCCGGATCCCACGTGGTTTAAATTAGGATATAGCACCACTGTAAACGCGAAAGCCGGAGATCATGTGTTCATCCGCCGCTATTTCACAAGCACAGACGAGAACTACCGGATGATGTGGTCTTCGGACGACGGCCAGACCTGGAAGGCCGCCGAACCACAGACCTTGATCAATCAGCACCAGGCCGCCTATGAGGGCTATCAGCTGGTCAGATACGCGATCCCCGAGGACGCGGAGGACGGCAGCACCGTCGGCATTACGCTGAAGGTGATTTCCAGGGCTGAATATGAGGCGTTTCTCGCCGAGGAGGACGCCCGGACGCTGGAGGACGCAAAGGTCACCGCGCTGGCAGATCTACAGGCCGCCTACGACGCCTACGACCTGAGCCGGTATGACGCGGCCGGCCAGGCGGCGCTGCAGAAGGCGCTGGAGGACGGCAAAGCCGCCATCCAAAGCGCGGAGACCAGGGACGCCGCCGCAGAGGCCCGCCGCGCCGCCATCGCAGCCATGGCAGTCGTCAACCCCAAGGATTACAAGCCCATTGAGAACGTCACCTACGATTCCGGCGACACCGTGGGCCGCGTCCGTGTCATCATTGAGAATACCACCTACGCGGAAGGCCCCTTCTACGGAGAGGGCTCCATCGCAGACGGCTGGTACGACCTGGGCGAGAACGACACCATGATGACGATGGTCCTGAAGGTGCTGCAGAGCAAGGGGTACTACTGGAACGGCACGAAGGATTTCGGCGACGAAACCGCGGCCGACTACAGCATCACCTACATTGCCAGCATCGGGAAAGGCGACGAGACGCTGGCCGAATTCACCGGCGGCCAGAAATCCGGCTGGATGGGAACGCTGAACGACTGGTTCACCAACGAGGGCTTCCAGGCCTTCAGCTACAAAAACGGCCAGCTGGAGAACAACGATGAGATCCACATCATGTACACCTGCAGCTACGGCGAGGACATCAACGGCACCTGGCGGGACAACGTCAACACCACGCTGCAGAGCATGGAGGTATCCCCCGGCACGCTGGTCAACGGCTTTACCAGCGATACCACGGAGTATATGCTGGTCATCGACAAGGAGCGCGTCAGCGTCACCGTCTACCCGGTGCCCACCAACAAGAACTATCAGTACCGCATCTTCCTCAACGACTACAACAAGGACAGCGCCCAGTACAAGCGCACGGAAACCATTTCCGTAACGTCCGGCGACGTCATCTATGTCGGCGTCGGCGAGGAGGGCTGGCCCACCATGAACAGCGGCAGCGACCCCACCAGGTATACCATCCGGGTATACACGCTGGAGGACGCGATGCAGAACCTGCCGGCCGCTTCCAGCGTGACGCTCAACAACTACGGCGCCTATGACGAAACCGTTCAGAAGATGGAGGATCTGATCTCGCAGCAGGGCTGGTCCGGCGACCGTTCCCAGCTGGACGCGCTGAAAGAGCGCGTGGCCTTCTATGCGGAAATCGTCAATGTGAAGAACCTCCTGAACAAGGTGCCGGCGGCCGATCAGCTGGACAGGGGCGACATTGACGCCGTGGAGGCCGCCCACGAAGCATACGAGGACCTGAGCGAAGAGCAGCGGCTCTACATCACGCTGTCCGATGTGGCAAAGTACAACGCGGCAGTGGAATGGCTGGAGAAGCAGGGCGTCCATACGCCGGGCAGCATCGCCGGCAATGAGAATCCGCCGGAGGAGCTGCTGAGCGATCTCCCCTTCTCCGATGTGAAGGAGGAGCACTGGTTCCATGAGGCTGTACAGTATGTCTACGGCAGCGGCCTGATGAACGGCACCAGCGCGACGCTCTTCAGCCCGAACGGCACGATGAACCGGGCCATGCTGGTCACCATCCTGTACCGGATGGAGGACGAGCCGGACGTTACCGCCGCAAACGCCTTCACCGACGTGCCGGCGGACGCCTGGTACGCCGATGCGGTCGCCTGGGCCAGCGCCCACGGCATTGTGGACGGCGTAGGCGAAAGCCGCTTTGCCCCCATGCGCAGCATCACCCGGGAGCAGATGGCCGTCATGCTGTACCGGTACGCCCAGTACAAGGGCTGCACGCTGGAGGCAGGCGCCGACCTGAGCCGCTATGCAGACGCCGGCGACATCAGCGCCTGGGCCCTGGAGGCGCTCCAGTGGGCCAATGCAGCCGGGCTCATAACCGGCCGCACCGCATCTGCCATTGTGCCGGGCGGCACAGCCACCCGCGCAGAAGCGGCCACAATCCTCATGCGTTTCCTGGAGGATGTAATGGCCGAGCCATAGGGCAGATCCCGCAAGCCTGCCCGTCCCGGGAACCGGGATGGGCGGGCCGTCAGAAGGCGCCGGGAAGGGGGCACGTCCCCCCTTCCCGGCGCCCGCCCGTTATGGCAGGACGCTCAGGCCTGCGCCGCGGGCGCGGCAGGCCGCGTCACGGCGGTATCCGCCGGAATCGCCCCGCCGCCGCCCGGCCCGCACGGGCGGCGGCCCCATGCGCCGCCCCCATCCTGCCGCTTCCCGTATCCCCGCCGATATGGTATGATAGGGGCGGAGGTGGTCGGCTGTGCCCGTTGATATGAAAGAAACCATTGCCGAGGCGGTACATACCCTTTTGATGGACCGGCATGTCAAAAAACTGACCGTCAAGGATATTGTGGACGAATGCCAGATTACACGGCAGGCATTCTACTATCATTTCGAGGATATTCCCGCGCTGTTCCGCTGGGTTCTGGAAAAGGAGAAAGAGCGGATCATGCAGATCGCACTGGAGCAGAAGGATCCGGAGGAGGGCCTGCGCTACTTTTTCCTGATGGCTGTCCATGCGGCCCCCTGTGTGAAAAAGGTGATGCAGAGCAACTACGGGGATGCGCTGGATCACCTTCTGACCGAATATGCCTATCTCCTGTTTGAGCAAACCGTTGAGCGGGAGGGCCTGTATCCGACCCTCACCAGAGCGGAATTGAAATTTGTCCTGCGCTACCACAGCCAAGCGATCCTGAGCATCATACGGAACTGGACGGACGAGGATCTGGAGCATCTGGATCAGACCGTTCACCTGGCCTACCTCCTGATGGCCGGTGAAATTTCCCCGCGCGGATAGGCGCAGGCGTCCGATACAAAACGGCCGGAGTGTAAAGATATTTTACACTCCGGCCGTTTTGTCCAGCAGGACGCTGTACACAGTGATTTTTCTGACAATTGTGGATTTCAAAAAAATTGGATACCATGAGGATTAGAAAGGGGGCGCTGATATGGCGCATGAGATTCTCTCTGTAAAGCTCTGTGAATTGGATGAGACGATCGGCAGGCTCCACAGCCGGATCCATCTGAGCGAGACCGCCAAATACGCCCAGCTGTGCCGGGAGACCGAGGCGCTCAGCCGGGAATGCGCGGAGGCGGAGCTGGCCTTGCGAAAGAAGCTGACGTATTCCCGCTCAAAGCTGGTTTCCCTGCTTGCGGAAAGCTATGAGGAAATCGAGCAGATCCTGCAAAAAACCGAGTCGGGTATCGGGCAGCTGGCGGAAGCGGCGGAGCAGCCGGACGCCGCCGCGGAAGAGAACATCCTGCTGGCAGAATACGCGCTGGATTTTGCCGTACAGGCGGCAAACCGGGCGCTGCTGTTCTCCCTGGAAGCCATCAAAACCCAGCTCCCGCAGCCGGATGCGGAAAGGAGACCGCTATGAAAGAAATAAAATCCTCGAAAAAACCGCTGATATACTACTACTGTATCGTCATGCTGGCGCTGATCCTGTTCAACTTCCTGGCCATGCCCTGGATGGCCGAGCATCAGATTCAGGATGTGGACTACAACACCCTGGTCTCCATGGCGGAGAACGGCGAAATCGGCCGTGTGGAGATTCAGGAGCAGAACAACCGCATCCTCTTCACCAGCGCCGACGGAGCCACGGTCTATAAGACCGCCATGGTGCCGGACAGCAATCTGATCCAGCGCCTCCTGGACGCCGGCATCTCCACCACCGGCGAAGAGATCGAGCAGACCTCGTTCCTGGTCAGCCTGCTGGGATGGATCCTGCCTCTCGTCATCTTTATCGCCATTGGGCAGTATATGTCCCGAAAAATGATGCAGCGTATGGGCGGCAGCAATTCCATGATGTTCAACATGGGAAAGTCCAGCGCCAAGGTATATGTGAAATCCGCCGAGGGCATCAAATTTTCCGACGTGGCCGGCGAGGAAGAGGCCAAGGACAGCCTGAAAGAGATCGTGGACTATCTCCACGACCCTCAGAAGTATCAGGAAATCGGCGCCTCCATGCCCAAGGGCATCCTGCGGGTGGGCCCTCCGGGCACCGGCAAGACCATGCTGGCCAAGGCCGTGGCCGGCGA
>JAHZEF010000104.1 GCA_019422005.1 Clostridiales bacterium | reverse complement strand
ATGACGGCGGCGCTCACCGCGGCGCGGCTGGGGCATGAGGTGACGCTCTACGAGCGTCAGGCCCGCGTCGGCCGGAAGCTCCTGGCCACCGGCAACGGCCGCTGCAACCTGACCAATCTTCACCTCTCCCCCGCCCGGTACCACGGCGCCGATCCCGCCTTCTGCCTTCCCGCCCTGGAGCAATTCGGCGTCCGGGACACCCTGCAGTTTTTCCGCCGGCTGGGCCTTGTCACCGTCGCTGAACCGTCCGGCCGGGTATACCCCTTCTCCGACCAGGCCAACAGCGTGGTGGACATTCTCCGCTTTGCCCTGGAGCGTCCCAACATTTCGGTGCAGACCGGCTGTGAGGTTCAGAAGCTCTGGAAGCGCCGCAGCGGCTATCTGCTGAAAACTTCCGCCGGAGATTTCGCCGGAGAGCGCCTGATCGTCGCCGCCGGCGGCATCGCCGGCGGCCGGTTGGGCGGTACCGCGTCCGGCTATGAAATTCTGGAGTCCCTCGGCCATCGGCGCACCCCCCTGTCTCCGGCCCTGGTGCAGCTGGTTACGGAGGGAACCGCCACCCGTGCGCTCAAAGGCGTCCGTGCCGAGGGCCGCATCCGCCTTCTGGACCGGAACGTTTTACTGGCAGAAAGCCGCGGAGAGATACAGTTCACCGAAACCGGCGTCAGCGGCCCCGCCGTCTTTGAGATCTCCCGCACCGCCTCCGTCCGGGGCCCCGGGCTGCGGATCGCCCTGGATCTGCTGCCGCAGATGGATACCCCCGATCTGGAAGCCCTGCTGCGGGCAAAATGCGAACTGCTGCCCCGCCGGACAGCCGAGGATCTGCTGACCGGCATTGTGCACAACCGTTTGGGCCGTGTCCTGGTAAAATCGGCCGGCCTCCTGCCGGAGCAGCCTCTGGGCAGCCTGCCAGACCGGCAGCTTCAGCGGGCCGCCGCCGCTGCCAAGCGCTGGGAACTGATCTGTGCAGGAACGCAGGGCATGGACAGCGCCCAGGTTACAGCCGGCGGAATCGCCACGGAAGGCTTCAGCCCCGCCACACTGGAGAGCCGCCTGGCTCCCGGCGTCTTTGCCTGCGGCGAGGTGCTGGACATCGACGGGGACTGCGGCGGCTTCAACCTGCAGTGGGCATGGTCTTCCGGGCGACTGGCCGGGCATTCTGCCGCGGAGGTGGGAACGATATGATCAGGATTCGGGACCTTTCCCTGTCCCCCGGGCAGGATCCGCATCTGCTGCTTCGGCTGGCCGCCCGGCGACTGCGGCTGGCGGAGTCGGAAATCGAACGTCTTTTGATCCGCAGGAAATCGGTGGACGCCCGTAAAAAGGACGACATCCGCATCATCTATACTGTGGATGTGGAGGTGCGCCGGGAGGAAGCAAAACTGCTGCGCCGTCTCAGGGGCAGCAGCAGGGTTTCCGCCGTACAGGACGATGCCTACCATCCTCCCGCCCCCGCCCGAATTCCGGAGCAGCGCCCGGTTGTCGTCGGATTCGGGCCCGGCGGCATCTTCGCCGCGCTGGTGCTGGCGGAAGCCGGCCTGCGGCCCATTGTACTCGAACGCGGTTCCTGCGCGGCCGACCGCAAGCGCCGTGTGGACCGGTTCTGGCAGACCGGCTGCCTGGATCCGGAGTGCAATGTCCAGTTCGGGGAAGGAGGCGCCGGTACATTTTCCGACGGCAAGCTCAATACCGGCATCAAAAACCGGCGCATTCAATGGGTACTGGAGCAGTTTCACGCAGCCGGCGCCCGGGACGAGATCCTTTACGACGCCAAACCTCATATCGGTACCGACGTCCTGTTCGAAGTCGTCCAGAATCTCCGGCGCCGCATCGAGTCGCTGGGCGGAGAGATCCGGTTCGGCTGCAGGCTGACGGAACTCCGGCAGGCCGGCGGCCGTCTCGCCGCTCTCGTCTGCGAGCAGGCGGGCCAGATTCAAACGCTGCCCTGCAGCCGCCTGATTCTGGCCATCGGCCACAGCGCCCGGGATACCTTCCGCATGCTGCAGGACGCAGCCGTTCCGATGGAGCGCAAGCCCTTTTCCATGGGGGTGCGCATCGAGCACCGGCAGCGCTGGCTCAATACCGCCCAGTACGGCCCGTCGGCAGACCGGTTTCCCCTGCCGCCTGCGGACTATAAGCTGGCCGTACATCTGCCGGGCGGCCCGTCGGTTTACACGTTCTGTATGTGCCCCGGCGGCTATGTGGTGGCGGCAGCATCCGAGGCGGGCGGCGTGGTGACCAATGGAATGAGCAACGCTGACCGGGACGGTGAAAACTGCAACGCCGCACTGCTGGTCTCTCTGCGCCCGGAGGACTTTCCCGGAGATTCTGTCCTGGCCGGCATGGAGTGGCAGCGCGCGGTGGAACAGGCCGCCTTTCGCGCCGCCGGCGGCGGTTACCGTGCGCCGGCCCAGCGCGTGGGGGACTTCCTGGCCGGCCGGCCCGGTACCATTTCCGGGGATATTTCCCCCACATACCGCCCCGGCGTGGCTGCGGCCGATCTGCGCCGCTGCCTTCCGGAGCTTCTGACCGGCGCGCTGGCCCGCGCCCTGCCGGAGCTGGACCGAAAGCTGCCGGGTTTCGCCCATCCCGACGCAGTTCTCACCGCACCGGAAACCCGCAGCTCCTGCCCGGTGCGGATCCTCCGGGACAGCGGCTGCCAGTCCGCAGTCCGCGGCCTGTTCCCCTGCGGCGAGGGGGCCGGCTATGCCGGCGGGATCACCTCCGCCGCGGTGGACGGCATGCGCTGCGCAGAGGCGCTGATCGCCTCTCTTGCCGATTGACCGGATGGCGGGCCGCGCCGTGCCCAGCCGCTGAAGCGGCAGGATCCGCTCCGCACAGGAACGTTTGAAACACCAGCTTTTCCCCCTGCGGCAGCAGAATGCAGCCGTCCGGGGACAATGGAGGCAACACCATGCTGTTTCACACCTTTTCTTCACAGGACGAACGGAGGCAATTTGGGGGCTCTGATTTCATCGAGTTGCAATACTGCCGGATCAGGCAGGGCGCTGAAATCGGGGAAATCCTATCTGTCCAGGCGATTGAACACTGGAAAAATGATTCGCTGTACATCTTCGGCGATGATATGGATGCATTTTTTGCACAGTACTGCAAAATTTTCAGTAATGGGATTTACAACAACAGGGAATGCGGCGGCGTTGACCTGTTGGGAATCAACTACTATTCGCCGGAGCAGACCGCGCTTATGACCGAAGCCATAAAAAGAGAAACGCCGGCAGACAGCCAAAGGCTGCTGGACTGGCTGGACGGGGGCAAACAATACAACGGGTTTTACGTTTTAGGCGTCTGACAACTGCCGGGCAGCGCCAAAACACGCCCCCGCGAAGCCGGCCTGCGGCAATGCCCGCCCGCGCCGGTTCCAAAAAGCCGCCGGAATCCCAATTGGATTCCGGCGGCTTCCTGTTCCGGGCGCTTTAAAACGTACAGACCTCTTCCTGCGGCCTCTGGGCCGGCTCCACAGTCAGCGCCGTCAAAACCGGTCCGACGCCCTGATAGAGCGCGTGGCGTTTTGCTTCGATGCTGGCCGTCACCTGAACCCAGCTCCTGGTCTCCAGCCCTTCACTGCCGACGAACCGGCACGGTATCCCCATGAACTGAATATCCTCCGCGCAGCAGGTCATCACAAAGCGGCCCGGTGCAAACCAGCCCGTTTTCAGGCGGCGCAGCCGCGCCACCTGCGCCTTGAACCGCACGGTCTTTCCGTGATATTTCCTGGGTTCTTCAGAGATATCACGGTACCAGAGCGCATAGTCGTCATCGCCGATTTCGATCACCGGCGCATTGAGGTCAAAGGGAAGCGGGTCTTCGATTTCATCGAACTGGGTGGAGCCGTCCGTAAAATCATAGATGATATCCACACGGCGGTTCAGCGCCCTGGCCAGCTTGTGAAACGGCATGACGTCCTGCCCCTTGGCCATCCGGTTGAACACCACCATTTCACATCCCTGCAGCTTATCCACCACAAGGGAACGGAGGTTGGCGTTATAGCTCAAAATGGTAGTGGCGTCTGCAAACATCACTTCCTGCGCGATCTGCCAGTTCTCCGGCATTTTTTCATAAAACGCCCCCACAGTCTGCATGCCGTTGAGCTCCAGCACCACCCGTTCCGCACGATGCTGCTTCTGCCAGCCCGACAAGGTCTCCGTAGTCACGTCGTCATACTGCTCCACCGTCTCCAAAAAGACATTCCGGTGCGGATATGCGGAAAAATCATAGGATTCCTCCCCCTCTTCGCAGACGATCAGAAGCGTCCTCTCGCCGGCATTGAATCTGGGATCCTCCAGCGTCTCCTGGATAAACCTGGTCTTGCCGGACTCGAGGAACCCGGTAAAGGTATAGACGGGAATCGGCGTCATGTCCACGCCCCCTTATGCACCGAACAGAGCGGCGATCGCCTGCTCGCTGATGCGGGAGCCGATGACGCAGATCCGTCCCGTCACAGCCGCAGCGCCGTCGCGGACGTCCGGCTCTCCGGGAACATAATCAAAATGGATCCATGCCCCGTTCTCCCCGGGCACATATCCTTTCGCACGCAGAATCAGGCCATATTGGCGCTCATCCTCCAGCGCTGCCAGAATCTCTGCGATCTTCTCTTTGGTAAACGGCTTTGCCGTCTCCATCCCCCAGGAGGAGAACACTTCGTCGGCATGGTGATGCGCATGGTCGTGATCATGGCAGCCGCAGCTGCAGTGTTCTCCATGGTTATGCTCATGTTCATGCTCATGTTCATGCTCATGTTCATGCTCATGTTCATGCTCATGTTCATGCTCATGATCGTGCTCATGGTCATGCTCGTGCCCGTGGTGGTGGCCATGGTCATGGTGGTGCTCTCCCTCATGCGCATGGTCGTGGCCGTGATGATGCCCGCCGCAGACAGGGCAGGCCGTTTCCTCCGTCAGGCTGGCCAGTTCTCCGGCCAGGCTGGAATGCCCCTCCATGGTTTCCAGAATCTGCGCGCCGGTCAGGTGCTGCCACGGCGTCGTAACCAGCGCCGCTTCTGCATTGTGCTGCCGGATCATCTCCACGGCCTTCTGCAGCTTTTCCTCCGAAATCACATCGGTGCGGCTGAGGAAGATGGTATCAGCCGTCTCAATCTGGTTGTTGTAAAACTCTCCGAAATTTTTCATGTACATCCGGCACTTTGTGGCGTCCACCACTGCAGTGCAGCAGCCCAGTTCCACGCCGTCCCGGACCACCCGCCTGACTGCGGCGATCACGTCGGAAAGCTTTCCCACGCCGGACGGTTCAATCAGGATGCGATCCGGCGCATACTGTTCGATCACCTGGGTCAGCGCCTTGCCGAAGTCTCCCACCAGGCTGCAGCAAATGCACCCGGAATTCATCTCTGTAATCTGGATGCCGGCCTCCTGCAGAAAGCCGCCGTCAATACCGATCTCGCCAAATTCATTTTCGATCAGCACCAGCTTTTCCCCGGTATAGGCCTCCTGAATCATTTTTTTGATCAGCGTTGTTTTGCCGGCTCCCAGAAAGCCGGAATATACATCAATTTTCGTCATGCCTGAACCCTTCTTCTTTGAAATAATATGAAATTATACCACACCTGCGGCAAATTATCAAACCGGCCGTGAAAAGTTCCCCTTCACCGCCGTTCAGGGCTCCTCCCGCCCCTGCACACCAAACTGGCCGGCATGCTCGGCCACCACCGCCAGGATCTGCCGGAACGCCGGGATAGACATGGGATTGTCCCGGAACTGCCGGATCATGGGCATGGTGAGTTCCTTCAATGTGACGGTTCCCTCATAGGTATCCGTCAAATGCGCCTGGATCTCGCGGCGCGTCCGCTTCCCGTCGAACAGCGGTGTCCGCCGTACATCCAGCGTCAGACAGGCCAGTATCTCTGCTTTGGTATTCAGCGGATCCAGCGCAATGCCCAGGAAGCTGGCCGGCGGAACCTTTTCATACGCACGCACCAGTTCCGGGCTGAACAGGTCTGCAAACTCCTCAATTCCCAGCAGTTCCTCGCCGAATTCCCGGACCACGGTGGAATTCAGATTTCTGTCCGACGCATCCACCAGCACCGGAAACTCCACCGTCGCCGGCTGGTAAGAGCCCGCCGGCACCACATGATAGCTGTTGGCGCCCTCCGCAACGCCGCTGGCAGAACGCCTGTGCAGCAGGAAATAGCTGCTGCTGCGGCCGTCGTCATCCTCCACATTCTGCAGGATGGTCAGCGCATTGATCCCGATCCCCACAAAGCGGTTGGTAAAGTCGAACACGTCGGACTGCCGGTCCCGCATCGGCAGCGGGCCGCCGGCCGGATGGCGTTCCATCTGAATCCGGCGGCAGTAGGCCATTTCCGCCGCAAGAACCTCGCAGGTGTCATAGAAGTCATAGTATCTTCCCTTGACGATATCCAGCGTCACCTGCTTCTTCCGGCCGCTGCCCTCCACATGCACGCCCCCCAGGCCATACAGCGGAAGATTCATCAGATTCACCTCACAGTGAAATTTTGCATTTTCCGCGTACCCTTCTTTCGGAGTCGGCAGAAACGACGGCCTGGGATTACGGCTGCTGTCCCATAGCCCGCCCAGCCCGTCCGGCAGATTCAGCCGGACTGCGCCCAGAGGCAGAAAGTACGGGTCGTCCCGCTTCTGGACCCATCCCTCCTGAAACAGCACCTGATCCGCTACGGCGCCCCGGATCCCCTGAAACCGCTCCCGATAGTAGCGCAGGCTCTCCGCAGCATACTCATACCGCTCCATGCGGATACTGCGGACCATCTTTTTCAGGTTCTCCACCCGCATCTCATACTTTTGCTCCCGCCGCTGGTTGACTGCAATCATCGTCGCAACCACCGCCAGGATGCTCTGGGCCAGCGCAAAGACCAGATTCAACAAGTCCTGAAACATGAACGGCCTCCGATCTTTCGACATTTTTCTTCCATTTTAACAAAGTCGGTCAGGGAATTCAATGTTTACGGTTGACAAATCCGGCGGCTCGTGCTAGTATAATTGGCGTATCTCTGAGGATATGATCTGGAGAGATGTCCGAGCGGTTTAAGGAGCTGGTCTTGAAAACCAGTGACTCAGCAATGAGCCGTGGGTTCGAATCCCACTCTCTCCGCCACACTTTCCCGGATATGGTTTGGCAATTCGACCTGGAGTGGTACCCAAGAGGCCGAAGGGGCTCCCCTGCTAAGGGAGTAGGCGTCTAAACCGCGCGCGAGGGTTCAAATCCCTCCCACTCCGCCATGCCGGCAGTCTCAATGGCTGCCGGCTTTTTTCCTTTTTGAGGGCTACTTCAAAAAGTACGTTACAATACCTAAAAATACATGTTACTCACACTCCTATGCACACCGAAAATATAAGCCCTCTCGTGAGATAATCCATCTCACGAGAGGGTATTTCGTTCAATCATACAGCCCGGCCCGGTCGTTGATGACCAGCACCCGGAGCATATTGTGCTCCAGGTTCAGCCCGTCGCCGGTGCCTTCCAGATACCCTTTGTCCAGCAGTTTCCGCACCGTCGCCTGCCCCCAGGCCGGTACGTCCGCCAGCGTCTTATAAACCGTCACTTCCTCTTCCGCCTCCTTCCGCAGCCCGAAGCCTTCCCGCACAGCCTCCGCGATCCCTTCCACAATCTGCCGGAACTTTGCCGTATAAACTGCCATGTCGTCCGGATCGTCGAGGAAGCAGACCTCCAGCAGCGCCGCCGGCACCCCGGCCTTCCGCGCCGTCCGGATCACCGACCAGTCCTTCCGTTTCACGCCCCGGTTCGTCAGCCCGCAGGCTGACACCCTGTTTGTAATCGCACGCTCCACGGCAGTGCCCGGTTCCGACGTGGTCACATAGCACTCCACGCCCTTTGTGTGGTCGTCCGCTGCGCCGCCCTGCAGCGCGTTGAAATGGATCTCCAGCACGTAGTCATATTGGGGGAACCGGGCGACTGCCGACAGCGTCCCCTTTTTGTAGTCCTCGAAGGCGTTCCGATCGGTAGGGTAGACCGTCACGCTGCAGCTCCCTTCCAGGGCCTCCCGGAGCGCCGCCGTGACCTTCCGCGCCTCGTCTGCCTCCCGGTATGCCCGGCCGTGGATCGCAGCCGTTACGCCGGGGTCTCCCGCCCCATGGCCGCTGATGAGCAGAAGGTTCATTCTCCGTCTCCCTTCTTTCCCGCCTGCTTGACTACCTGATTGACGTATACGCTGCAGCCGGCGCACAGCACCCCCTGGGTGATCCCCG
>JAHZEF010000103.1:7083-8269 GCA_019422005.1 Clostridiales bacterium | reverse complement strand
TGTGGGAGCATGCACAGTCGCCGTTTACGGCGACTTGCATGCTCCCGCGGAGGGATCCATAACGATCTTCCCGATACCGTGCCGGGATCGTGTGATCAAAACAGCACTGTGCCTTTCGGAGGATTTTGAAGGCGGCTGGATCAGACGGTGCATCGAGGGCGGACTTCGTGTGTACATGAAGAAAGAGAATCCGATGTTCACCGGAAAAGAGCCGGCGGCATATCGGAAGAAGATTCTTTCCTATTATCAAGATGTGAAATCTTATGGGATATGTTTTGTGGAAGATGAGGATTCCTGTAACCAGCATTTCAAAAATGTCAAAGCAGAAGTGAAACCGCAGAGCAAAGCGAGGTTTATTACCATGCAGGATCTGCGGGATGTTCCGCAAGGCGGAGAATTTCAGATTCATGCCGGAGATGTTCTGACAGCTCTTGCAAAAGAGTATGTGGAGAAATTCGGTATTCGGATCGTTGAGGAGTAAATGGAGGCACAGCTATGGATTACAATGCGCAGGATAAGCAGATACATATCGTGAATTTGGCCGTGTGTGCCTCTTTGCAGGCCTTTGAGGAGTATTCCTCCCGGAGCCTGAACTGTAGGCGGGATGTTATTGCCGCCATCCGGGTCAAGCTGCGTCCTTATCTTCAGGAGATCGCAGAGCGGGAATATGCCGAAACCTGCATGGGCAATGTCCGCGACAAGATCATTAAATTGGTTTTGGCCCTGGATAAAACGCCCGGCGTGGAAGATCTGCTCTCCGAAGTTGTCACCGGCGACCATGGCATGACGCTGCACGAGCAGGCTCCTTACGGCGTTGTTCTCGCGATTTACCCTGCGACCAATCCGTGTGCAACGATGATCAACAATGTGATCAGCATGCTGGCCGCGGGCAATTCTGTGATCAGCATTCCCAATCCCCGCTGCATGGAAACTTCGCAGTTCCTGACGGAGAAGATCAACGAGGCTATCGAGGAAGCCTGCGGCATTCAAAACCTGGTGGTAACATTGCCGGAATCCCGCAATGATCTTCTCACAGAAATCATCAATCATCCCGATGTGGCGCTGGTGGTAGCTACCGGCGGCAGAAAGATGATGAGTCATGTGCTGTGCAGTCCAAAGCGTGTCATCGCCGGTGGCCCTGCCAATCCGGTAGCCATTGTGGATGAGACGGCGGATTTGGCCAAGG
>JAHZEF010000103.1:3828-7073 GCA_019422005.1 Clostridiales bacterium | reverse complement strand
AGGCAGCCAAAGATATTTCGGACGGCGCTTCATTTGATAACAACATTATGTGCATCAGTGAGAAGTGCATTGTGGCGGTAGAGTCCATCGTTCCCGCGTTTGTCAAACAGCTGGAGGAAAACGGCGTTTATTACATCGACAACGAAACAGAGATGCTTCAACTGACTAAAACGGTCTTGAATCATGATATGAAGATGGTCCGTAAGATGGAAGGCAAGAGCGCCATGGATATCCTGGAGGAAGCGGGGATCCATCCCAACCGCCCGGTGCGGCTGGTTGTGGTGCGTACCTTTGCCAAGCATCCGCTGGTGTTGGAGGAGTGCTTGATGCCTGTAGTACCGCTGGTGGCGGTGGCAGACTTTGAGGAAGCCCTCGAAACGGCACTGTTTACGGAGCAGGGATACCGTCATACGGCGATGGTTCACTCCCAGTGCATCGACCGGCTGAGTAAGGCTGCAAAGATTATGAATACGACGGTTTTTATTAAGAACGGCTCCTCTTTGGCAGGTATCGGCCTGAACGGAGAGGAAATGGCAAGTTTTACGATTGCAAATGTCACGGGCGAAGGTATTACGACCGCACGTGATTTTGCCTGCAAGAGAAGCTGCACACTGACCAGCGGATTTTCCCTTCGCTGAATATTCCAAAGGGAGGCATTATGAGGGCGGCCGACGAGAGATTTCAGGAGTGTGACGCGCTGATTGATACCTTTGAGGACGTTACAAAGCACCCCATTGTGGCAAAGTCTCAGGTATATTATACGGTGTTGATCTTGGTACTGCCTGTGTGGCCGTCGTTGTTTTGAATGAACAGTTTCAGCCGGTTGCCGGTGCATACCAGTATGCGGATGTCGTTCGCGACGGTATGGTTGTGGACTATATTGGTGCAGTTCGAATCGTTCGGGAAATGGAGAAAAGCTTGGAACGGAACTGCTTTATGCTGCAGCTGCTATTCCACCGGGAACCGCCTCCTTGGATTCCGGCGTAATTAAAAATATGGTACAGGTGGCAGGGGTTGAATTGGCCCGGGTGTTGGATGAGCCCACGGCCGCCAATGCGATTCTGAAGATTAAAAACGGCGCTGTCGTTGATATCGGCGGCGGAACGACCGGCATATCGATCCTGAAAGACGGTGTGGTGACCGAGGTGATCGATGAGCCTACCGGCGGAACTCATTTCACGCTTGTGGTTGCTGGTGCGTTGCATTTGGATTTTGAAGAAGCGGAGCATTATAAAAGAGATCCCAAACACCACAAAGAATTGCTGCCGGTTCTGAAACCGACGATTGAAAAAGTGGCAGATATCATTAAACGATGTGTTGCGGGGCATGACGTGGAAGAAATTTATCTGGTCGGAGGTACCTGCTGCCTGACCGGAGTGGAAGATGTTGTGGAAAAGTACGTCGGGATCCCGACCTATCCCTCAAAAACCCCATGTTTGTGACGCCGCTGGGAATTGCAAAAAGCTGCACGAAAGAAATCATTATGTAGATGGAGGCAGGTATGGAATTGTTAGAGATGATCAAGGATGCGGGGATTATCGGTGCAGGCGGCGCCGGATTCCCGACACATGTTAAGCTGGCGGCCAAAGCGGATTATATTCTGCTCAACGGTGCCGAGTGCGAACCGTTGCTGCGGGTGGACCAGCAGTTGATGGAGTTTTATCCGGATGACGTCATTCGAGGCTTTGAAATGGCTGGCCGCCTGGTCGGCGCTGATCAGGCGATCATTGGCATCAAGGGTAAGCACAAGGATGTTATTGCGATTTTGGAAGAGCGCATTCAGGCGCTTGGATTTTCGGATTATGTGAAAATCGGCATTTTGCCGGACATGTATCCTGCTGGTGACGAGCAGGTTTTGGTATATGAAACAACGGGCCGTATCGTTCCCGAAGCCGGAATCCCGATCAATGTGGGCTGTGTGGTCTGCAATGTGGAAACGGCACTGAATATATATAAAGCGGCCAACGGACAAAGCGTAACGGAAAAATATATCACGTTGGCTGGCGATATTCCGAACCATGTTACCGTTAAGGTGCCGGTGGGAACGCCGATTCTGGACGTGCTGAAACTTTCCGGCATTGAAAATTTTGAAGATTATGCGGTCATTGACGGTGGCCCGATGATGGGACCGCTGCTGACCGATTACAGTGGTTATATCACCAAAAAGAACAAAGGGTTTATCATTCTTCCCAAGGATCATCCGCTGATTCAGAAGAAGAGCTGCACTATGGAAGCAGCCCGGCGGGTCAACCGCTCCGCCTGTGAGCAGTGCCGCATGTGCACGGATCTGTGTCCCCGTTATCTTCTGGGGCATGATATGCAGCCGCATAAGCTGATGCGCATCGGCGGCTACAACATTGATGAAGTAGGCGGTAAGCTCAATGCACTGTTGTGTTGCCAGTGCAACCTCTGTGAATATTTCTCCTGCCCTGCAGGATTGCATCCGAGATTGAATAATCTCCGCTTCCGCAACGAGGTTATGGAACAGAAGCTGCGTTATGAGCGCAAGACGGAAGAGTATGAAACCAGAGCGGCGCGGGAATACCGGAAGGTTCCGAGCAAACGTCTGGTGGCCAGATTGGGTCTGACAGCCTATGATTGCAAGGCTCCGATGGTGGATACCGACTTGAAGGTAAACAACGTTCATATCGCGCTGGGCCAGTGTGTGGGCGCTCCGTGCGAGCCGGTTGTTGCGGTGGGCGACCATGTGGAAGCCGGCCAGATGATCGGAAAGATCCAGGAAGGTAAACTGGGAGCACCAATTCATGCGTCCATCAGCGGCAAGGTGCTGAGCATTACAGACAGATATATTGAGATTGGAGGATAAGGAAATGCAGAGAGCGATTGGAATGGTGGAGTTTTCCAGCATTGCGCGCGGCATTTATGCGGCGGACCAAATGGTCAAGGTCTCCGAAGTGGAAGTCGTTACCGCAAGCACATCCTGCCCTGGAAAGTATGTGGCCATTGTGCATGGCGACGTGGCGGCTGTGAAGACTTCGATTGAAACGGGAGAGCGGGAAGCCGGTGAATATTACATTGACTCTATGGTGATCCCGAACGTCCATCCTCAGGTGTTCCCGGCCATTACCGGAGCCACCTGCACCGAAGGGATCAATGCCCTGGGAATCATGGAGTCGTTTTCCATTGCTGCTATGCTGGAAACCGCAGATGCGATTCTTAAGGCGGCGGATCTGGACGGCGTTGAACTGCGTCTGGGCAACGGTTTGGGCGGAAAGTCTTTCTTC
>JAHZEF010000103.1:3524-3759 GCA_019422005.1 Clostridiales bacterium | reverse complement strand
GTGATTCCGTCTCCCTCGCCGGTTTTGATTCAGTCGCTGATGTAAATTTGAGTTTATAGAAAAAGGAGACCAAGTATGAAGCTGGAAACATTGGATAAAGACGTACAGTCCATTCAGGAAGCAAGAGTCCTGGCAAGACAGGGCAAAATTGCTGCACAGCAGTTTGCGAATTACACCGAAGAGCAGGTCGACCGTATTCTGCGCAACATGGTTAAAAAAGCCATTGACAATGCCA
>JAHZEF010000103.1:0-3514 GCA_019422005.1 Clostridiales bacterium | reverse complement strand
TTCGGCAAGGTAGAAGATAAGGTCTTTAAAAACTATCTGGCAGGGCAGTTCGTTTATAACTATATCAAGGACATGAAAACCATCGGTGTAGTGGCGCAGGATACTGCCAACAAGGTCACCTCTGTGGCAGAGCCTATGGGCTTGGTCATGGGCATTGTGCCTTCCACGAACCCGACTTCTACGGCAATTTATAAAGCAATGATTGCCATGAAAGCAAGAGATGCGATCGTGTTTGCGCCCCATCCTTCCGCGTTCAAGTGCACCAAGTTGGCTGCGGATCTGATGGCCCAGGCGGCCGAGGAAGCCGGCGCGCCGAAGAATGTCATCCAGTGTGTGGAAACCCCCACCATGGAATCGACCAATGAGCTGATGCATGCAAAGGAAGTCAGCATGATTATTGCTACCGGCGGTCCTGGTATGGTCAAGGCCGCATACAGCGCCGGAAAGCCGGCTCTGGGCGTGGGCGCGGGCAACTCGCCTTCCTACATTGAGCGCAGCGCGAATATCCGCCAGTCCGTGGCAGATATTATCGGCAGTAAGACCTTTGATAACGGTACGATCTGCGCTTCAGAACAGTCTGTTGTGGTGGATGAGTGCATTGCCAACCAGGTGATGGATGAATTCCGCGCCCAAGGCGGCTACTTCATGACAGCCGATGAAACGGCCAAGGTATGCAAGCTGCTCTTCAAGAACGGTACTTCCATGAATGCCAAGTTCGTCGGCAGAAGTGCAAAGTATATTGCAGATGCTGCCGGTGTTGCAGTTCCCGACGGCACCAAGGTGCTTTTGGGTAAGCAGGATGGCGTTGGCCCCGCTTATCCGCTCTCTTATGAAAAGCTGACTACCGTGTTGGCATTCTATGTGGTGAAGGATTGCAACGAGGCCTGTGAGCTGAGCTTCAAGCTGCTTGAAAACGGCATTGGCCACACCATGAGCGTCCATACGGAGAACCCGGAGGTTGCGAAGGCGTTTTCCATCAAGCCTGCATCCCGCATCCTCATCAACGTTGGCGGCAGCCAGGGCGGTACGGGTATGTGCACCGGTCTTGCGCCTGCGTTCACTTTGGGCTGCGGCACCTGCGGCGGCAGCGCTACCTCTGAGAATGTGACTCCGTTGCAGTTGATCAATATCAAGAAAGTTGTCTATCCTATCCGCAATGTGGATTCCATCCTGCAGGTCAATCCGAAGCTCAAAGAGCTGCTGGATCAGGTCAAAGCAGAAAAGGGCAGCAGCTGCTGCGGCGGTGCAACGCTGGAAAGCGTGCTGGCGACGCCCGGACAGAATGCGATCAGCGTGGGCTGCTGCACCGGCAAGAACCAGGCGGGCGGCATTTCCATCAATGAAGAAGAACTGCGCAAAATCATCCACGAAGTGGCTAAGAACATGCGCTGAGAAACGGAGGGAAGAGCACGATGGATGTACAGTGCGAAGAATTGCTGCGCATGATTGCTGCGGCAGTGAGCCGTGTACAGAATGAAAGCGGCGGCCCTGGCGCAATTCCCTTGGGAATCTCGAACCGGCATATTCACCTGTCTCAGCAGGATCTGGAGAAGCTGTTCGGGGCTGGTTACCAGCTGAACAACATCAAGGATCTGGTACAGCCGGGCCAGTATGCATGCAAAGAGACTCTGACAATCTGCGGCCCTAAAGGGGCAATTGAGAAAGTTCGGGTGCTCGGACCGGTACGTAAGCAAACACAGGTCGAGATCTTGGCGGGCGATACGTTTAAGCTCGGTGTTAAAGGCGAAGTACGCATGTCCGGTGTGCTGGGAGGAACGCCCGGGATCACCCTGATTGGACCGAAAGGCAGCGTACAGATCCCGGAAGGCGTTATGATTGCGCAGCGGCATATCCATATGACCTGCGAGGACGCAGCGCGGTTCGGTGTGACGGACGGAGAGATTGTCGACCTTGAGTGCGAGGGCACACGTGCGGGTTTGCTCCACGACGTTGTGATTCGCGCCAATAACAATTCCAGACTGGAGTGCCATCTGGATACGGAAGAAGCTAATGCTCTGGGAATGACGGATCAATCGCATATCCGCATTGTCAAAAAAGAGCGTGCATGAAATTGATATCTGACTGAAAAGGAGAAGAGAACTATGCAAAATCTGGAAATCCTGGTAAGAAAGCCCACCGAAGGCGAAATCGAGTATATCAGCAAAGAAATCACTTGGGAAAGCGATCCCTGCGAGTTTGATTTTGACTATGATCACAATGAAACCGCTCTGGTTATCTATGGCTGCGCAACGCTCCGTTATCCCGGCGGTGAAGTCACGGTTCGTCCCGGTGACCTGTTCTTCTGCCCCAAGGGTCTGCACACCCACTGGATCGTGCACGAGAAGATCAAGAAATACGAGTTTTAAGGATAAGAGGATGAGAGTATGAAAGGCGATATTTTAAGGTCGAAGATCCTCAGCGAGAAAATTATCCCGAACATGAATGAACAGTACAGAAAGCAGTTCCCCATCCCGGAAGGGCACAGAAGCCTTGGCATTTTTACAGCGGACTGCGATGATGTCTGCTATATCGGAATGGATGAGGCAAGTAAGAGCACAGACATTCAGATCGTACACGCCACTGCGCTGTATGCTGGTGCTGCGAATGCCAGCTTCAAACTGAGCGGTGAATTCTACGGTGCATTTTCCGCCCCGAATCCGGAAGATATCGTCAGTGCTTTCAAAATCATTCATCATGTTGTGGAAAACGATGCCTATTTTGTCAGCTGCAATGAAGATGACTCCATTGCTTATATTTCGCATGTGATCAGCCGTTCCGGGACCTATTGGCCCCAGATTTCGACGGTGAAGGAAGGCGAAGCACTGCTGTATGTGATTGCGCCGCCCAACGAATCCATGTATGCGATGGACGCCGCCTTGAAAGCGGCGGAGGTGGAAGTTGCTGCATTCTGGGCACCGCCTACCTACACCAACTGCGGCGGCGGCATCCTCAAGGGTGAGCAGTCCGCATGCCGTGCCGCTGGCGAGGCGTTTGCCAAAGCCGTTCAATATGTAGCAGACCATCCGTTGCAGCAGCTGCCGGGTGGTGACCTCTCTGGGGGAACCCGTTAATCGAATTATTGAAGAATCCGTACCTGGCAAACAGGTTACGATTGCGCATGTAATTGCCTCTCCAATTCCCAGCATTTATGAATCGCTGGGAATTGAAGAGGGCGGCGCCATCGGAATCCTGACGCTCTCGCCCTATGAGACATCTATGATAGCCGCAGATATTGCAGTGAAAGCTGCGGATGTGGATATCGGGTTTCTGGACCGCTTTACCGGTTCCGTTGTGATTATGGGCGATGTGCAAAGTGTGGAAACCGCGCTTAAAGCCGTTACGGAGAAATTGAAGACCATTTTGCAGTTTGATGTCGTGCCGGTAACGAAGACATGAAGAAAAAACGCATTATGATTTTAGGCGCCAGAGAATCCGGGAAAACGCTGTTGGCCAATTATCTCAATGAAATTGACACGCCGCCCAAGCGTACGCCGCATATGGTATATGGAAGGAA
>JAHZEF010000102.1:4402-8405 GCA_019422005.1 Clostridiales bacterium | reverse complement strand
ATTGCAGCGCCCTTTTCCCGTAATATACAGCTTTTTCCCCAGCCGCCCGCTGTGCTCCAGCAGCGTTACCCGGCAGCCCAGATCCGCGGCGGTTCCCGCGGCCATCATGCCGGCTGCGCCGCCGCCAACCACCAGAATTTCAGTTTTCGATCCGCTCATAGACGTCATACTCTTCCCACATATGTTCCAGTTCCGCATAAATCCTGGAAAGATCCGTCTCCTTTTTCCTGCCGATGGAGACAATCAACGCGTTGATCAGGCTCAGAGGCGCCACCAGGGAATCGACGATGGATACCATGTCGCTCTTGGCAATCAACACATTCTGCGCAATTTTGGCAGCCGGCGCCTGCCGGCTGTCGGTAATCGCCACAACTCTGGCGCCGGAATCCCTGCAGAACTGCATCGCCTTGACCGTACGGCTGGAATAGCGCGGAAAGCTGATGCCGATCACCACATCTTCCGGGCTGATATGTACCAGCTGCTCAAACATCTCGCTGACTGCATTGGACCCCACCAGACGGACATTGTCCATCATGTTGCGCAGATAGAAGTTCAGAAAGGCTGCCAGCGCCGCGGACGAACGGACGCCGACAATATAAATATTTCTGGCGTGCAGAATTTCCTCCACCGCCTGCTCAAAGCTTTCCCGATCCAGCGCATCGGCTGTGGCGCGGATCGTCTCCACGTCTGACTGCAGCACCATGGAAACCAGGTCCTGATTTCCCAGCAGGTTGTTGGTAACCTCCATCCGCTGTACCGACGTCAGTTTATTCCGCACAACCTCCTGCAGCGCCTTCTGCATGCTGGGATAGCCGTCGTATCCCAGCTCCACCGCAAACCGCACCACAGTGGATTCGCTGACCCCCACCGTTTTCCCCAGTTTGCTGGCCGTCATAAATGCCGCCTTATCATAGGCTTCCATCATATAGGCTGAGATCAGCTTCTGCCCTTTGGAAAAACCGTCCATATTGCTTTGAATATGAGACAGGATATCCGTCGCCATCGTTCTCCCCCCATGCATCGCCGCTGCAGCGCGGCTTTCACCCTTCATCATACGGAATCCCGCATGGATTTGCAAGAAAAAATGCATTACAAATTTTGGAGATACTGAATTTCGCCTTCCGTCAGATACCGCCACCTGCCGGGCGGCAGATCCCCCAGCTCCAGGCTGCCCTCCGCAATCCGCTTCAGCCTGGTCACATGCATTCCCGCAGCCTCGCACATACGCCGCACCTGCCGGTTCCGCCCTTCGCTGATGCGGATCTCCAGCAGCGCGGCTGCGTCCTGGCTGTGCTTCAGGGAAACTTTCGCCGGACGAAGCCTGCGGCCTTCCAGCATCATGGGACGGCGCAGCAGCGCCTCCGCTCCCGGGCAGTAGCCGGCCACCCAGGCTAAGTACACTTTTTCCACCTGTCCGGACGGGTGCATCAGGCGGTTGGCCGCCGCGCCGTCGTTGGTCATCAGAAGCAGCCCCTCAGAATTCAGATCCAGCCGCCCCACGGGATAAACGCGCTGCGGGCAGTCGGCCACCAGTCCGGCAACGTCTTTCCGTCCCTGCTCATCGTGCATGGTGGTGACATAGCCCCGCGGTTTGTTGAGCATCAGGTAAACCGGCGCCGGACGGCGCCGCAGCGCCTTGCCGTCCACTTCCACAACATCTTCGCCGGCCACCACCCGGTCTCCCAGGCGGGCTGTATTGCCATTGACGCGCACCCGGCCGTCCAAGATCATCTGCTCGGCCTGCCGGCGCGAAGCCACGCCGCAGGCCGAAAGTATCTTTTGAATCCGTTCTCCCTGTTCCACCGCCATCTTATCCTCCAAACAGTCTGGCCAATATGCTTCCGGATTTCTCCGGCAGCGGCGCGACGGAGCCATCCCAGACCAATTCTGCCCTGCCGACCGGCTGCCCGTCCACCAGCGCCTCCACATAGCCGGCCGGCGCGCCTTCCGTCACCGGCGCCCAGACAAACCGCGGCAGGCACACCCGCAGCCGGGCCGTTTCATCCGGCAGCATGGGATAAACCAGACCCTCAGCCAGCCGGCACCGGGCAAGCATTGCCGTCCCGCCGATCACCGCCGCAGCGCCGTACCCTTCCCCGGCCGCCGCCAGCGTTGCCGGCGTAAACGCAGAAAAGCCGTAGTCCAGCATCGCCCTGTGATCCGCCCAGTCGTCCGGCGCGTGAATCGTCACTGCCACCAGACGTCTTCCGTCCCGCTCGGCCGCGCTGACCAGCAGGCGCCCTGCCGCCTTGGTAAAGCCGGTCTTTACTCCGACCGCCCCCTCGTACTGCCACAGCAGCTTGTTGTGGTTGGCCACGCTGCGATCGCCGAACGAAATGCTTTTTGTGGAAACCACCCGGCGGAATACCTGGTTCTCCATTGCAAACGCCGCCAGCTTTGCCAGATCCCGCGCTGTGGAATAATTCCCTTCGTCGTCCAGTCCGTTGGGGTTTGCAAAGTGCGTTTCCGTCAGCTCCAGCTCCTGCGCCTTTCGGTTCATCTCTTCCACAAAGCGCTCCACACTCCCGGACGTAACAATTGCCAGCGCCACTGCCGCATCGTTGCCGGAACGAAGCATCATGCCGTACAGCAGCTGCTCCACCGTCAATTCTTCCCCCGCCTTCAGATACAGCGAGGACCCTTCGATACCGACGGCCTCCTGGGGAACCGTCACGCAATCCTCCAGGTTTCCCGCTTCCGCCACCAGCAATCCCGTCATGATCTTCGTCGTGCTGGCTATCAGACTTTTCCGATCGGCATCTTTTTCAAATAAAACTCGCCCGGAGCCGGCGTCCATCAGAATTGCGCTGCGCGCTGAAACGCTCGGTGCAGCGCTGACGCCGGCCGACAAGAGCAGGACGGCAGCAACAGTCGCTGCTGCCGTCCGCAGGTCTCTCAGCTTCATACTTCATCACCGGTTTCAGTGTTCCATGAAGCCGGCAATGCATACCCGTTAAATTTCGGAAGCCTCGGCCTTGTCCTTTTTCAGCAGAGCCGACAGCTTGTCCGCCAGATCCGGCAGCATCTCGATCACCCGGTCCAGCGCAGTGCTGGCCGGCTCCGCAATGGGAAGCATCCGCACAGACTCGCCCTTGATAATCAGAAAGGAAACCGGCTGAATGGTGACGCCGGCTCCGCTGCCGCCGCCAAACGGGTTCTGGCCCGTCGCCGACGGATGTTTTGTGGTAAAGTCTGCGCCGCCGCCGCCAATCCCAAAACTGACGCGGGAAATCGGAATGATTGTCAAGCCGTCCGGCATCGTGATGGCGTCACCGATCACCGTATTGACGTCCACCATGCTGCGAATCTGTTCCATGGAAGCGTGAATCATATCAGAGAGAGGATGTCCCATTTGCCTGCACCGCCTTTTTCTTTTTTTGCATGATTGTTTTCAAAACCCGGAAGCCGGCTTTGAGCGCCAGAAAAAAGCCGGTTCCGATGCGCATGCGGATTTCCATCCGCAGGAAAAGCTGTATCGTGTCTTCCGTACTTCCCAGTACGGCGTCAATTTTCCTGTTCTGTATCCGGAAAGCGTTCTCCAGCAGCGGCGTGACCGCGCCGATCAAAGCCCAGGCCCGGCCATAGCAAATCGCCGTCCGGGCCGCGTCCGGGCCGCCGAAGGAGACCTGGACCGTCAGTTCACGTACCAGGAGCTTTCGGCGCATCTGCCCCAGAAGCTCCAGCAGCGGCTTCGCCAGGGAATACAGTTCAGAAAGGGAAAGCTTTTTGCGTACAACCGGCAGATCCGTTTTCCGGCTTTCCTGTTTCCGGCGCAGCTTGTCCCGCTTCTTCTGCAGCCGGCGGAGCTTCCTCGCTTTTCTGCGGTCGCCGGCCGGCCGCCGCGGATACAGTGTCAGCCGCACCGGCCCCAGCACTGCCCGCACCAAAAGGCTGCTGTCCCCATACTGCAGGAACACTCCCACAGGGATCAGCGCAATCAATCCCATGGCCAGCAGAATCGCCGCCAAAATGATCACTGTATCTCCTCCTGAACCGGCAGATC
>JAHZEF010000102.1:0-4355 GCA_019422005.1 Clostridiales bacterium | reverse complement strand
GTACGCCGACGGTAATCTTTTCTATCTGCGGCAGCTCATCCAGGCTGGAAAGCCCGAATGTTCTGAGGAACGCCGGCGTTGTCCGATACAGGATCGGCCGTCCCGGCACATTGAGCCTCCCGCTCTCCTCAATCAGCTTTTTATTCAGCAGGGCGCCCACCGAATAGGAGCTGTCCACACCGCGGATCTGCTCCACATAGGCCTTGGTCGCAGGCTGATAGTAAGCGATAATCGTCAGCGTCTCCAGCTGGGACGGCGAAAGCTTCGGCGGTTTCCGCATCTCCAGCGCACGGGTGACAACCTCTGCCAACTCGCCCGCCGAGCACATCTGATACGCATCCTCCAGCCGCAGGATCCGGATTCCCGCCCGTTCAAAATTCAGCCGGTCCATCAGCTGCTGCGCGGCATCGTGCACAGCCTCCGCGCTGCAGCCGATGGCGCCGGCAATCCGGTCTGCGCCGACGCATTCCCCGGCCGCAAACAGGATCGCCGCAATGGCCCTCTCCAAATCAGTTTGTTCCATTCCAGTTCCCCTTATTCTTCCGCACGGTTCAAAATCTCTCTGCCGGCCTGCTCAGAGGCGTCCGGCATTTTCAGATATGTCACCGTGACCTCGTCGCCATCGTCCGTACCCAGCCGGACAGACTTCATCTTGCACAGTTCCAGGATGGCCAGAAAGGTTGCAACAATTTCAGACCGGCTCCGATTGCCGTGAAACAGGCTTTTAAATTTGGAAACACCGGACAGGATCAGCCGCTTGAGTACCTCCGCCGCCTTGGTCACCACCGGATACGGCTCCGCGCCGACAATGCCTGCAAAGTTGTTCACCGGCGGCGGCAGCAGACTGGCACTGCGCTCTGCAATCGCAGCCATGGCCTCCAGCAGATCCCGGGGGTCATGGCGGTATTGGTACGCGCCGTTTTTCCTGATCGGTTCCGGCTGCTTGACAAACAGGCGGCATCCAATCTCATTCCGCTGCTCCAGCCATGCGCAGGCCGTTTGAATCTGCTCATAGGCCTCTTTGCGCTGACGCTCTTCCAGGGAACGGATCAGCAATTCCATCTCCGACTGCGCCTCGGCCTGATCAGACACGGAAAGGAGCATTTTCGTCTTGATATACATCAAATGAGATGCCATGGCGATAAACTCACTGGCAATCTCCATATCCATACGTTTCATTTCCTCCAGGTAGGCGAGATACTGTTCCAGAATCGAGGAAATGCTGATATCCTGGATCTCTATTTTATTCTTGCTCAGCAGCAGCAGAATCACATCCAGAGGGCCGTCAAAATCCTCCATGTTTTCCGCCCTTGAGCGGACAACGCCCTCCAGGTGATACTTCGGTTCGTCCATACGCCACTCCTAATGGGAAAATTTCAGCAGCAGTTCCAGCGGCCACAGAGAGATTGCCTGCAGGCCGTCCAAAAGGCCGTCCCGCAGAAAATAGAGCGGCCCGTCCAGCACGCCGGTCAGCAGGAGCGCCATCAGCAGCAGCATTCCATAGCGCTCGTAGCGCATCAGCTGATAATAGGCGGAATCCGAGAGAACGGAAAACAGCACCTTGGATCCGTCCAGCGGAGGGATGGGAAACAGGTTGAAGACAGCCAGTCCGGCTGAGATTACCGCCACATATTCGGTAAACAGCACCAGATAATACCACAGAGCGCTGTCCGGATTTCCAATGGCAAAAAACAGCAGGACACTGCGCAGCAGAAGCGCTGCCAGCGCCAGCAAAACATTCGACGCCGGCCCCGCGGCCGCCGTCAGGGCCATGCCCGCCTTGGGATTTTTAAAATAACGCATGTCAATCGGAACCGGCTTGGCCCAGCCGAATTTGACGATTGCCATCATAACCAGGCCCATCAGATCCACATGCCGCAGCGGGTTCAGCGTCAGGCGGCCGGCGTTTTTTGCCGTGGGATCCCCCAGCCGGTAAGCTGCAAGCCCGTGGCAGGTTTCATGGACTGTAATACACAGCAGCGACGCCGCGACCACCACCAACGTGGACAGCAGTCCCCCGAACTGCAGCTGCTGAAACCAGGAAATGATACTGTTCAATCCACACCCTCGTTTTCCTCTGTCAAGATGTACTCAGTATACCATCCTTTGGCGCAAATGGCAAGTAAGAGCCTTCCCTGCACCTGTTCCCGGAAATTCTGTGAAAAATGGATACACAAACCGCAGGAAATCTGTTATAATAACGGCGTGATTGAAATAGGGGGTGCCCATGATGGCATTGGTATACTATGAAACGGGAATCAAGGTGCCGTCCGCTGAAAGCGGCGGCTTTGACTACGTCAATGTTTTCGTCACGCAGAATGAGTCGGAGGCACGTTCTGCATACCGGTTTGACCGCCGCAACTATCTGGCGCGGCTTACCTTTGACGAAGAGGGCTGTCATACGGAATTTCTGAACGCCGCCGGCCATTGGGAAGCAGCCCCATCCGCCTCCAGTACAGAGCGCACCTCCACCGGTTCCGGCTCCGATGCAGCGGAACCCAAATAAAAAAACGAAAAAGCCCGGCTTCAGCCGGGCTTTTTCTGCCGTATCACGTAATCCCGGTACTTCCCGTACTGCCGTGGGCTGAGCTCCTGCATCCGGTGCGTCAGCTCATGCCGCAGGATTTCCATGGCCGCGTCCGGGGAGGACGGCGGCAGATGGATGGCATTGCCCTGTATGTACCCTTTAACCGCGGGCTACAGCCTTTCCTCCACCACCACTACCCCCAGCGCTTTCGCCAGGCGCTCCACATGCGCGGGCAGTGCCGCCGGCCTGCGCACAGCACCGCGGTTTTCCATCAGACCGTATGCCGTCTCCCAGGAAGAACTTCTACGCACCTCAATTTTTCCGTTTCATGCAGGAAGGCGGAAATACTGTAAAAAGAGAACGTCCGACGTCAGTCGGACGTTCTCCAGTATGTCCCAATCACTTCCGCTTGTTAAACTCATAAAAAGTTTAGCACAAAGGGGCGAATTGCGGGAGATGAAATGTGTGCTGGTTAAATACCGGTGGCTTTTCGCCACCAAACCAGAGGACATCACGACATCACCCGTCAAAGCCGATCTATGTTCTGATTACCTTACGAATATCCAATTTACTTGGCTTTATATTGTAATTTATAATGATTCAAAATCGCATTTATCCTTTTTTTATTTTCCGGATATTCTTCACAATATTTTTTGCATATTATTTCCAAATAATAAAGCAATTCTTGATATCCAATAATTACCTCTTCTCCATTGTTTAGACCGAACTCAACGCCTTCATACTTTGGAGTATTTTCTTTATCATAATCATCTAAATCGTTCCAAAAAACACACGCCCCATAGTTTTCTCCAAACCCTGTACCCTTACTAATTCCTTCTAGCACTTCAATCAATCTGGAATCACTGACCATATCAAATAGTGCCTTAACAGGAAAATGATTCCTGTCCAATAACTCTAAATCCTCAATACGAAATTTATTTTTCAACACACATCCTCCTATTCTGGGTACATTGATGTAATATTGCCGTTTTCATAGTATCCTCTCCATGTAGCCCCATAATCCTCAACCCCTACCCACTCACGCGGTAATATCCCTTCTGGATCTTGTAATGCTGCATTATTTGCTGCCTGCAGCCCTCGATTCAAATTATTCGTCAGTGCTGATTATAGTAGGGTCATATACTGTCTTTACCTTGGGTGTTCCGCTTTGATACTCGCCTGGGATAAGTGTTCCCGTCTTATCTAGTTTGGGCATTTGATACCTAATTCTTGTGACACCCTTCATATTAGGATTGGGCGTTTATATGATAATTTTAATATTGTTTTGCATAAATACATCTCTATTATGAGCCCCACCAATCCCCCTTTTTCTTGGTACGGAAGTGTCAATATTTTTGATATGATTTCTTAAATCATTTGTTATTGTAAATTTATTAGTACCAATTTCCCCCTTGCTAGTAGCTTCTTCAGTATATTCCTCACTGTGGGAGCTGTCCATCTCTTCGCGGATGGAGTAGCGGGCGGGGGTGTAGGATTACAATCCATATTGGACAACTGAATAAAAAAGGATGAAGGATAGGGCCTCATCGGTTAAAGTTGGAGCTGCGAACAAACAACCTGACGAGAGGGGGCCATATCCTTCATGAGTAAGAGTATAACACAGGACATGGCGTATCGGCAATCCCTAATGAAGTATGCAGAGAAATATGGCGTGAACCGGGCCAGCCGGAAGTACAACAGGAGCCGGCCGTACATCTACTTCTGGAAAGCCCGATGGGATGGGACAGAGGCCTCTCTGGCCTGCCAGTCCAGGCGGCCCCGCAGCCATCCCAGCCAGCACACAGAAGCGGAGCTGAAGCTGATCCGG
>JAHZEF010000101.1 GCA_019422005.1 Clostridiales bacterium | reverse complement strand
TCTGCAGCATGTTGATCGGCGTACCGTCGGTGTTGATTGCGCGGTCCAGAGCGCTGACATAGCCGGCCGTCAGGCTGAAGGTCAGCTGCCCCAGCGGATTCCCGATGGCCGCAACCTGATCGCCCACGGCAATCGTATCGGAATCCCCGATGGCCACTGGCTGCAGGCCGCTGGCTTCCACCTTCAGCAGCGCCACGTCATTGCTGGCGTCGCTGCCCACAATCTCCGCCTCGTAGCTGCTCCCGTCGTACAGGGATACCTTGACCGAGGAAGCGTCCGCAATCACGTGGTGGTTTGTGACAATATAGCCATCCGACGAAATGATGAACCCGGAGCCGGAGGAGGCAAACTGCGTCTCCTGTCCGAATACATTGGTCGTGGTGCCGGAGGTCGTAATGCCAACCACCGAGTTGACGTACTTGTTGTAGACTTCCTGCGGCGTCAGGCTCTTGTCCCCCGTGTTGGTATGAACCACGTTGCTGACAACAACGGACTCCTCATCCGACTGCGCCGGCTGCTTCTGCTGGGTTTCCGTCAGATTGGACGCCGCGCCTGTTCCAAGATAATACGCGGTCAGGGCGCCTCCGCCGGCGCCGCCCACCAGTGCGCAGGACAATGCCAGTGCGGTGACCTTCAGCGCTGTGTGCCTGCGCTTCCCGGGCTTCTTCCCATCATCCCTCATCGGGGCGGGGTCAGGCGCCATGCCGCCGCCCTGCGGCGCGCCGGATCCCGGATCGGACGGTTCAAAACTATAATTGACGTATTCGTGATTTTCGAACATCGATTGCCACTCCTTCACGTGCTTGTTTTTATGATGTCATCATATCGTGGAATTATGAAAAATCTATGACAAGACGGCGAACATAATTTAAACAATTGAAATCCGAAGCAAAGCGCAGAAGCCCCGGTATGCCGCAGCGGCATACCGGGGCTTCTGCATATTCCAGCGCCTTTGGACAGCGGCCGATACGTTTCGGCACGCCTATTCCAGCGTCGGGAGCTCCGCCTCATATTTGGAATCCAAGGCATTCTGTTCCGGCGCTTCCTTTTTGTAGCGCGATACCAGTTCTGCAGATTTGGCAATGGGGCGAATGGTGCCGGCGCCGCCGACACAGCCGCCTGGGCAGCCCATCCCTTCCAGAAGGTATCCATTGTATTTTCCGGCCCGCGCCATGGTCAACAGCTTCCGGCAATCTCGGAGGCCCTCGGCATGGGCGACCTTCACTTCACGATCCGGTTCCCAGCGGTGGATCACATCCGCCACCGCCTGCGCGACGCCTCCGGCCACCGCAAAGCCGCGCCCGGCCCCGGTGCCCTCCATCAGCGGCTCGCCGTCCTCCAGATCCTCAAAGTGAATATCCTTGGCTTCAAACATCCCCTGAAGCTCTTCAAAGGTCAGCACAAAGTCCACGTCGCTGCGGATATTGGCGCGGCTGGCTTCCAGCTTTTTGGCCGCGCACGGGCCGATGAATACAATTTTGCTTCCGGGATATTTTTTCTTCTCCAGCCGCGCCGTCAATACCATGGGCGTCAGCGCCATGGAAATGCAGTGCGCATACTCGGGATACAGTTTTGTCGCCATATCGTACCAGGCGGGGCAGCAGGAAGTCGCCATAAACGGCTGCTGCTCCGGCACCTTTTCCAGGAAGTCCCTGGCCTCTTCAATCGTGCACAGGTCGGCGCCGACAGCCACCTCTGTCACATGGTGGAACCCGAGCTCCTTCATGCCGGCCGTCAGCTTCTCCGGCGTTGAATACGGGCCGAACTGCCCGACAAACGCAGGCGCCACCAGAGCGATCACCTGATCGCCGCGCTTGATGGAATGGATCAGCTGAAAAATCTGCCCCTTGTCCACAATCGCGCCAAACGGGCAGTTCACCAGGCACATGCCGCAGGATACACACTTGTCCTGATTGATCTTTGCGCGGCCGTACTCATCGGATTCAATCGCGTCCATGCCGCAGGCCTGCACGCAGGGGCGATCCAGCTTCACAATGGCATTGTAGGGGCAAGCCTCCGCACACCGGCCGCATTTGATACACTTGTCCTGGTCGATACAGGACTTTCCATGGTTGAACCGAATGGCGTCCTTCGGGCAGGCCAGCTGGCAATTCTGCGCCAGGCAGCCCTGGCAAAACTCAGAAACGCGGTATTGCTTGGTCGGACATGCGTTGCAGGCATAATTTATGATATTAATCAGCGGCGGATCATAATACTTTTCAGCAATGGCGCTCTCGTTTACACCGTCAGACAGCATACTGTGTTCCTGGACGGAGCGCAGCGGAAGCCCCATGGCCAGGCGCACACGTTCGCCGGCAATCGCGCGTTCAAGGAAAATGGATTCCCGGTGCGCAGCAACCTCGCCGGGCGAAATGACATAGGGCAGCTTTTCCATCCTGGTATAATCTCCGCCCTCATAGGCCAGGCGCGCCACTTCCGTGAATACTTTTTTTCGGATACTGGTAACAGTTGAGGGAACTCCCCGCATGGCAGCCTCCATTTCTTTTGTACCGATTCGTTCATTCTTTCCTGTGTCATTTTACGACGGAAGCGTTGGCTTGTCAACGGCGGAATCTGTCAAATCCCGCCCCGTGCCCGGCGGCAGACAATCCCGGCGCCGCCCGGCCTGCCGGGCGGCGCCGGGCCGCTCACTTTATGATCGGGATCAGCAGCATGCCGGACAGCTTTGCCGTTTCATCCGCCAGCCCATTGGCCGCGCAGATTGCGTCAACCGTCGTCCTGCAGCGCTTTGCCAGAGACCACAGCGTATCGTCTTCGTCCGCCGGCCTGAGAATCACAGAGGGCCTCTCATCGGCCGGCAGGCGCTCCTCGCTGATCTGTCCGCCGCTGAGCGTCTCCACGCCCTGCTGCGACATGGTATCCACCGTCAGGTTCACCGTACAGCGGATTTCCATCCCGTCGCCGGAAGGCACTGCAAACGCCTCCCCGGACAGCCTGGCCGACGGCCGGCATCCGCAGCCGTCCGCCGCCTCCGTCTGGCATGCCGCCTCCAGGCGCGCCGTTGCGCCCTGTACTTCATCGTTTTCATCCAGATACAGGACGCTGGCGGCAATCGGGACGGTGACAACAACCTGGCCGTCTTCCCTGCGGACGGCCGGTTCATCCAGATAGACCTGCGTATCCAGAACCGCTTTTACCGGCGCCTGAACCGTCGTTCTGGCGGTCTCTGTAAAATTCTGGCGGTCCAGGCGGCCCGCCGCTTCGATCTGCTGCCACTGGGGCGTGAATTCATGAAAGAGGCTGTAGGCGTCCTCAATGACTTCGATGGTCTCCTGCCCGATGACTGTACACTGCGCCAGCATCTGCAGATTGACCAGCAGCCGCTTTCCCTGCCCGTTGGCGTCTTCCACACTGAGGTCGGTCAGCGCGATCCCGGTCTGCAGCTCCTCCTCCTCATACTCATGCTCCAGTTCCACATACTGCGAAAACGGCAGCTGACAAGACCAGGCCGCCAGTTCCTCCTCTTCCGTCAGATACAGCAGCTTCAGCGATACATTTCCCTTGAAGACTCCTTTGTTCCCCACCAGTTTGGACTCGATGATCTCCACGTCGGCCTGGTACTTGTACAGCTCCCGCATAGGCGCCCTGCCGGAAGGCAGTTCCGCCTCCTCGGCCATGGTGAACGGCTTCTCCGCCGTCTCCCGCGCGCGGGTCACCTGATAGGCGTCCGACCGTGTCTGAAGATCGCTTCCCTCCATTGGCTCAAAGGAATACAGTTCCTGGCACGCCGGTTCATATCCCGTGACCGTGCCGCAGAGATTTACCCGGACCATCACTTTTCTGGAATTCATGACCCTTGCATCCACACTGCGGACACGGCAGTCCACACAGGCGCGGGTTTGCTCCGTCAATCCGTCCCCCTCCACCTTTACAGTGAACGGGATGTACACATGCAGAACCCGCGGCGCGGACTGATCCTCCGGTGCATAGATCACGCCGGCGTGGATTCCTCCGGAAATGCTGATGCTGCCGCTGCGGTAGTCTTTTCCGCGCAGAACCACTGAGCCAAAGGAATCCAGAATCCGTTCCACATCCGGATAGCTGTCCGGGACGATGGTTTCCGCCGTCTCCTCCTGGGAAATTGTGTCGTAGAGGACTTCACGCAGGAAGTCCGCGGACTTGGTCTCAAACAAAAGCTCCATTGCTCTCACTCCTCGTATATTCCTCACAATTTAGCATATGCGCCCGCATTTCAAATCCACAGGTTCCGTGCGTGTCTTTGAATACTTAGCTATGGAAATATATACGCGGCGTGGGACAACGTTATGTCCGAAAAAAATCCGGAGGAACATTACTTGCTGAGCAGCCAGCCCAGCAGGAGCAGACTGACCGCCAGCCGGACCGTCCAAAAGCCCCGCGCGCGCAGCATGGAAACCAGCAGGCCCGCCCCCAGCGCCATCAGCACATTCCCAATCATCATCGTTCGCCTGCACATAATACCGCCTCCTGCGAACAGTATACGCAGGAGGCGGTAAAAAAGCCCATATTATTTCAGCCGGTCTGACTGAACGACCCAGGCGGCGCCGGATCCGATTCTGACTTCCGACCCGCCCTCCAGCGTCTCGTTGCTGACGGTCAGCGTATCGCCCCGGCGCAGCTCCGGCACATCCAGCGGGTATCTGGCATTTCGGATCCGGACCTCACACAGCCTGGCGTCCATCGGGATGACGGAGAAATACCGGAACACGCCGTGGGGGATCCGGATACTGCCGCCGTTCAGATACGCAACCGCGTTCCGGGCGTCCAGGACCGCCGCTTCCACACCGTCCCGCCAGGCGGTTTCCAGCAGCGCCAGATTTGCCAGATGATGATCCTGACGGCCGCCGGTGCAGGCGGTCAGCACCACGCGCCGGATCCCCCGCCGCCTGGCATACTCATAGGCCGCCTGCAGATCTGTCAGATCCTTCTCCGGCGGCAGCAGAACCGTTTCCGCGCCCGCCGGCGGAATGCCGCCGGAATCGCTGTCGCCGATATATATGTCCGGGGCAAAGCCCGCGGCCGCGGCGCAAATGGTGCCGCCGTCGGCGCAAATCACAAGGGACTTGCTGCGGAACGGCTGCAGAAACTCCCAGTTTTCGCACGGGATGGAGCCAAAAATCAATGCTACTTCAGTTCCCACTGCCTGATCTCCTTCGCTTTTTCATACAGCCGCACATAACTCTCATGCCTTGTGGGCTCTATTTCCCCGCGGGAAACCGCTTCCAGCACACGGCAGCCCGGCTCCTTCAAATGGGCGCAGTCATTGAACTGGCAGCGCCCCAGATAGGGTGCGAAATCCGGAAATGCATACTGCAGATTTTCCTTGAGAACCAACTCCATCTGTTCGGTATCAAAGGAGGAAAATCCCGGCGTATCCGCCACATAGGTTCCGTCCGCCAGGCGGTACAGTTCCACATGGCGGGTTGTATGCCGTCCCCGCCCCAACTTGTCCGACACCTGGCCGACCCGCAGCTGAAGCCCCGGATCCAGGCAATTCAGAATACTGCTCTTTCCCACGCCGGAATTGCCGGTAAAGGCGACTGTCTTCCCCCGCACGGCCTCGCGCAGAGCGTCGATTCCCTCCCCGGTCTCGGCGCTGGTCTGCAGTACGCAGTAGCCGGCATGCCGGTAGATTTCCGCCAGACGGTTCCCATGCTCCAGGTCGCATTTGTTGACGCAGAGGATCACCGGCACCCCCTGATTGCCCGCAATTGCCGTAATGCGGTCAATCAGGAACGGTTCCGTAACGGGTATCACGCAGGAGGCCAAAATCACCAGCGCATCCAGATTGGCCACTGCCGGACGGACAAACTGGTTCCTGCGCGGAAGAATTTTCTCCAGCATTCCCCGTCCGTGATCCTGCACAATCTCCACACGGTCGCCCACCAGAGGCGCCTGCCGGCCCTGACGAAGCCTGCCGCGCGCGCGGCATACCACAACGCCCCCGCCGGTTTCCACGTCGTAAAAACCGCTCAGCGCCTTTACAATCAGCCCCTGCATCAGTCTGCCGTTCCGGAGCCCGACGGGAACGTCACGGAATTGCTCCAGCCTTTCACACCGTCGAAATAAATTGTCACCAGCTGCGTGCCGGAGCCCTGCACCTGCAGTTCCACCGTCCCCTGCGCCGTGGACACTTCAAAGGGCTCTCCCAGAACCACATCGTCCACGGTGATGGTAATCACTGTGCTGTCCCGGTCCTGCGGAAGCGCCACAGTGATCCTTGCCACTGACGGCGTGGGATCCGAAGGCCCTGCCGGTTCATCCGGCACCTCGGGATCCGGTTCCGTCGTCGGCTCATCCGGATCCGTCTCCGGCGGCTCCTCTTCGCCGTCAGGCCCCAGGGAAATCAGCAAATTGATTTTTGTGCCTTTCTTCACTTCGGTATCCTGATCCAGGCTCTGATAAAAAACCGTATCCTTGGGAAGCTTATCCGCCTCGTAACGCAGCGAGCCCACTTCCAGGCCGGCTTTTTCAATCTCCTCCAGGGCCTCGTCAATGTTCAGCCCTTCCAGCGGCGGAACGATCGCCGGTTCCTCCTCCGGCCCCTCGCTGACCGTCAGGATGATCACCTGGCCCGGAGAGAGCGCCGTCCCCTCCCGGGGGTCGGTCTCGATCACACGGCCTTTTTCCACTTCGTCATGATACTCCCTGACAACCTGTGTGCTGAAATTCATTCCGTCCAGGATACTCTGCGCGCTCTCCAGCGTCTTCCCCACAAGCCCCGGCATCGTTTCCGGCTCATCGGTCTCCGGCCCGAGCGACGCCTGCAGCTTCACTTCCGCGCCCTGTTTGACCGTCGTCCCCTGGTCCGGGCTCTGGGTGAGTATCGTTCCGTAGGGCGCCTCGTCGTTCACCCAGTCAAAAACCAGCTTGAAGTCCGCGTATTGCTCATTGTCAATCACATCGTCGGACAGCTTCCCCACAAATCCCGGCACCACCACATCCTCTGTTTCCGAGAAGACATCCCTGAGGAAGGATTCATACAGGAAATAAAAGATGCCACACACCGCCAGCGCGATACAGATGACGCCCGCAATCACCGCAGCCCGGTTGCCCCTGGAAGGCTTTTCCCCGCCGGTCTGCTCCGGCTGTCTGCGCGGCTCCGCCGCCCGCCGGGCGGCCTGGGACGACCGCGCCGCCCCTCCCGCACGGCCCTCCGCCGTCCTGCCGCCCGCCGGGGCTTCCCCGGCAGGCTCCTGACTCTGCGGCTGCCGGTCCGCGCCGGACGCAGTAAACTCAAAAATCACATTGGGATTCTTCCGGAATTCCTCCAGATCGCTGAGCATATCTGTGGAAGATTCGTAGCGCTGGTCCAGCGCCGCCGTCATGGCGTGCATGGTAATTTGTTCCAGCCCCTTGGGGATCCCGGCGTTCAGTTCCGTGGGGAGCACCGGCGTCCCGTTAATATGCTGAATGGCCACCGCAACCGGCGAATCGCCGTCAAAGGGCGGCCGGCCTGTCAGCATCTCATACATGACCACGCCCAGGGAATACAGGTCCGTGCGCTTATCCACCCGGCTGCCCCGGGCCTGCTCCGGAGAAATATAGTGCACAGAGCCCAGCGCCTCCCGGGTCAGCGTACTCTGCGCCGAGGTGATTCTGGCAATGCCGAAATCCGCGACTTTGACGCTGCCGTCCTTCAGGATCATGATATTGTGCGGCTTGATGTCCCGGTGAATGATGCCGCGGCTGTGGGCATGCTCCAGGGCCTTGGCAATCTGCGTGGAAAAATGCAGCGTCTCCCGCCAGTTCAGCTGCCCCTTCTGCTCCATATATTGCTTGAGCGTAATCCCGTCGATCAGTTCCATGACAATATAGTCGGTATCCCCCGAATGGGAAACGTCGTATACGCTCACAATGTTGGGATGCGACAGCATCGCAACCGCCTGCGACTCCGCATGAAACCGGCGGCGGAATTCCGCATCCTGCGAAAACTCGTCCTTCAGGATCTTGATGGCCACCAGGCGATTCAGCCTGTGGCACCGCGCCTTATATACAACAGCCATTCCGCCGATTCCGATCACTTCCAGGATCTCGTACCGGTTATCCAGCATCCTGCCTATGTAATTGTCCATGATGCTTCCTCCTCATTTTGGTTCAGGCCGGCGGACCGTCGGCCGATGCGCCTCAAACAGTTGCAAGAACGACTGTCACATTATCAGGCGCGCCGCGGCCCTTGGCAATCTCCAGCAGACGCTGGCAGCAGCCATCCTTCCGGACGCCGTGTACCACCTCAAACAGGATCTCCTGGTCCGCCAGGACATTGGACAGCCCGTCTGAGCAGAGCAGCAGGGCGTCTCCCGGCTTGAGCGTATGCCGGTAGATATCGCAGGACACAGCCGGTTCCGTCCCGACAGCCCGGGTGATCAGATTTTTGCCCGGATGGTTTTTTGCCTGCTCCCGGGTGATCTCCCCCCGCTGTACCATCAGTTCCACCAACGAGTGATCCACCGTCATAAACCGGATGCCGTCTTTGGCA
>JAHZEF010000100.1:3026-8555 GCA_019422005.1 Clostridiales bacterium | reverse complement strand
ACAGGGCGGACAGCTCGTTCCAGCGGAGCGCCTCCGGGGACCTCTCTTCCGACAGGCTTACCCTGCCCCGTCTCATCTTTTTCTCTGACTGTGATTCTTGAGGTTTGCTGTAAAAAGGCTGCCGGGATCAGCACAAGCACTGAACCCGGCAGCCGGATCTTACTGAATGTTCTCTTCCCTATCTCCCATGGTGCGCGTCTTTTTACCATACAACTTTCCTTGCTGCTTCCTTACTGGCGGCACTTGTCTCAAGAATTGAAAGACAATCTGTCGATCGGCTTCATGCCATCCAACCGGAGAACATCATCCCGCAAAGCCGGACATGTAAATCATTATTTTCAAATACCGAGCATCAGTAAAATCAAACAGAATTTAGACTTAAATTTGTGACGGTTATTGCTATTTTAGGATTCGGGAAAAATGGAACCTCTAAGCGAACGACCGGTGTATTCGCCCGTTCCGATTGCAGGCCGGCCGATGGAAACCATCGGCCGGCCTGTTTCTTTATTCCCGGACTGCAGCAATGTTCAAGTCCGATCCGGACGCCGCCTGAGGCATCCCCGTACCGTCGGCCAGCTGCAGCAGAATGGCAGCCAACGCTTCCCGTCCGGTTCCCTTCTCCGCAGAAAAGGGGATCACCCGCACCGTCTCCGGCAGACAAAGCGTCTGGCGGATCTGCAGCAGGTTCGGTTCCAGCTCACTCTTTTTCAGCTTGTCCAGCTTGTTCGCCACCACCACAAACGGGCTCCCTGTCTGCAGAAACCAGTCCGCCATAGTAACGTCATTCTGCGTCGGTTTGTGCCGTGCGTCCACAATCATTACACCGTAGTCAATCAGCCCCGAAGCAAAGTATGCTTCCATCAGCCGTCCCCAACGCTCCTTTTCCGCCTTGCTGACCTTTGCATAGCCATATCCCGGCAGATCCACCAAGTACAGTTTGCCGTCAATTCGGAAATAGTTGATATGGGTCGTCTTGCCCGGCGCTTCCCCCACCCGTGCAAAATTTCTGCGCTGCAGCAGGCGGTTGATCACCGAAGACTTCCCCACATTGGACTTTCCGGCAAACGCCACCTGCGGCAGGCCGTCCCGCGGGCAGTCCGCGATGGCCGTGGATGAAATTACAAATTCAGCCTTCTGTAAATTCATGCCGCCTCCTACTGCCGGATTCCGGGCTTTTCAGGCTTGTGGTCGCCAACCGTAAGCGTCAGTTCATTTCTGGCCAATTCCTCCGTCTGCCCCATGCCCGGGCACCCGGAAAAGTCCAGCGCCGCCTCAATCACCGCATCCACATGCCGCACCGTGATGAAATTCAGCGTCCGGCGGACATTCTGATCTATTTCCTCCAGATCCTTTTCGTTGGCCGCGGGAATGATGACGGTCTTGATCCCGTGGCGCAGGGCCGCCATGGTTTTTTCCTTCAGGCCGCCGATGGCCAATACCCGGCCGCGGATGGAAATCTCACCGGTCATGGCGATATCCCGCCGAACCGTTGCGCCGGTCAGCGCCGATACCATGGCCGTACAGATGGTAATGCCTGCGGACGGTCCGTCTTTCGGAATCGCCCCCTCCGGGAAGTGTACATGGATGTCCTTTTTTTGATAGAAATCCGGCGCAATCCCCAATCCGGCGGCCCGGGAGCGAATATAGCTCATGGCAGCGTGAACCGATTCCTTCATAACATCGCCCAGATTACCGGTCAGCTCCAGCTTGCCGCTCCCGTCAACCACATTGACCTCCACCTCCAGCGTTTCTCCGCCGACGCTGGTCCAGGCCAGCCCCGTAACCAGTCCCACCTGGTCCGCAGTGGGCATCTCGTCCGGTAAATACCTGCGAACCCCCAGGAACTGCTCCAGGTTGCCTCCGGTCACAGTCAAGCGCTTTGGCGGATTCGGCTCCACCAGCCGCATATCCGCTTTCCGGCAGATTGCCGCCAGCTGCCGCTCCAGATTCCGGACGCCGGACTCTCTGGTATAGCAGGAAATCACTTCCCGCAGCGCCTCATCCGTTACGCGGAGCTGCGCCTTTTTCAGTCCGTGCCTGGCCATCTCTTTCGGGAGCAGATGGTCTTTTGCAATGTGAAGCTTTTCCTCATCGGTATATGAGCTGAGCTCGATGACTTCCATGCGGTCCAGCAGCGGGCGCGGCACGGTATCCAGCGTATTGGCGGTGGTGATAAACATGCATTCTGAAAGGTCAAACGGGACCTCCACATAGTGGTCGCGGAAGGTACTGTTCTGCTCGGCGTCCAAGACCTCCAGCAGCGCCGAGGAAGGGTCTCCCCGGTAATCCGCACCCATTTTATCAATCTCATCCAGCAGCAGCAGCGCATTTCTGGAACCTGCCTGCTGAATGGCATGGATCACCCGTCCCGGCATGGCGCCGATATAAGTTTTCCGATGACCTCTGATATCCGCTTCATCGTGGACGCCGCCCAGGGAAATCCGCGCCAGCTTTCGGTTCAGGCTCCGTGCGATGGACATGGCGATGGAAGTCTTGCCGGTTCCCGGCGGCCCCACCAGGCAGATAATCTGCCCCGGAAGATCCGGCGCCATTTTTTTCACTGCCAGGATCTCCAGAATCCGTTCCTTCACTTTATCCAGCCCGTAGTGATCTTCATCCAGGATTTTCCGGGCCGTCCGGATATCCACACGCTCCCGCGTTCTGGTGTTCCACGGGAGTTCCAGGCAGGTATCCAGGTAATTGCGGATTACCGCCGCCTCTGACGAACCGCCGGGCTGCTTGGAAAGCCTGCCAACTTCTTTGAGGAATTTTTCTTCAATCTCTTCCGGCAGCTTCAGCTTCCGGATCCGTTCCTCATATTCCGTCAGCTCCGAATCATCGTCGGAATCTCCCAGCTCCCGCCGCAGGACCTTCATCTGCTCCCGCAGGTAATAGTCCCGCTGACCGCGGCTGACGCTTTCCTGCACCTTTTCCTGGATTTCATTCTCCAGACGCAGCACTTCAATTTCCCTGGCCAGCATCGTATTGACCATGGTGATCCGCTTGGCCGGATTCGGCTGCTCCAGCGCCTTCTGCTTCTCTTCATGGGAAAACGAAGCGTTCTGCGCCACAAAGTCCGCCACATATCCCAGGTCTGTGGCAGTCAAAATCTGCATCAGGCTTTCCTGTACATTCTTCGGCGTCAGTTCGATAAACTGCTCAAACAGACGCAGGCTCTGCCGCAGCAGCGCTTCAGACTTCAGTGCGCTTCCGCGATAGGCGCTGTCCGGAATGGATTCCACGCGCCCCTGAAAAAACGGCTCTTCCTGCAGCCATTCCGTAACATGCGCGCGGAATTCACCTTCCACCAAAATCCGGACTGTATCTCCCGGCAGTTTCAGGACCTGGCGAATATGCGCCACCGTGCCGATTTCGTAAAGATCCGCCCGTCCCGGCTCATCCACGGCGATATTCCGCTGCGTAACCAAAAAGATTTCCTGATTGTGCTTCATGGCCTCGTCCACCGCGCGGGCAGATTTCTCCCGCCCCACGTCAAAATGGACCAGCATTTTGGGAAAGACGCACAGTCCCCGCAGCGCCAGAACCGGCAGGCGCTCAGATACAATAATTTCACTCACAGTTCATTTCTCCTTTCCAGAGAACTCTCTGCAGCACTCCGGCTGCATACAGCGCTGAAATCGCGCAAAAGGGAGCCTTTCGGCTCCCTTATTTTGTCTCAAACTGAGAACATGATACGGGAACCACAGGTCCCTCCGCCGGCAGGACGCTCCATCCGGCCGTGCTTCCTCACTCAGGAGGCGTCGGCGCCGGGCAGCCGGGCCGGCGCATCGGCCGCACGGATTACCTGAGGCCGCGCCTTGCCGTTCACGCTCTCCGCCGTCACCAAAACCCTGGTGATCGACGGATCGGACGGGATCTCATACATGATGCCCGTCATCACACGTTCCAGAATCGCGCGCAGGCCGCGGGCTCCGATCTGCCGTTCCATGGCGCGCTCCGCCACGGCCTCCAGCGCAGCCTGTTCAAAGCTCAGTTCCACATGGTCGTACTCCAGCAGTTTGGTATATTGCTTGCACAGCGCGTTTTTCGGCTCCGTCAGAATCCGGATCAAATCCTCTTTGCGCAGGCTCTCCAGGCTGGTGATCACCGGAAGACGGCCCACCAGCTCCGGAATGATGCCGAACTTCAGCAGATCATGGGGCTGTACCTGCTGGAACAGCCGCCCCACATCGCGGTTTTTCCTGCTTTCGATCTCACTGCCAAACCCGATCGCACTCCGATCGGTCCGCGCCTCAATGATCTTGTCCAGGCCGTCGAAAGCGCCGCCGCAGATAAACAGAATATTACTGGTGTCAATCTGAATGAATTCCTGCTGCGGATGCTTGCGCCCGCCCTGGGGCGGGACGTTCGCCACAGTGCCCTCCAGGATCTTCAGGAGCGCCTGCTGCACGCCTTCCCCCGATACATCGCGGGTAATGGACGTATTCTCGCTCTTCCGCGCAATCTTATCCATTTCATCGATATAGATAATACCGCGCTGCGCCAGTTCCACATCGAAATCCGCCGCCTGCAGCAGACGCAGCAGGATATTCTCCACATCCTCGCCCACATAGCCCGCTTCGGTCAGCGTTGTGGCGTCCGCAATGGCGAACGGCACATTTAAAATTTTAGCCAGTGTCTGTGCGAACAGCGTTTTGCCGCTGCCTGTCGGCCCAATCAGCAGAATATTGCTTTTCTGCAGCTCAACGTCGGAACTTCCTTCATAGTAAATCCGCTTGTAATGGTTATAAACCGCCACGGAAAGGGCAATCTTTGCCTCTTCCTGGCCAATGATATAGCCGTCCATATAGGCTTTGATTTCCTTGGGAGTCGGCAGCGTATCGGGCAGCGCAAACTGCGTATCGTCTGTCGTCATCTCATCGTGCAGGATGCTGGAACAAAGCTCGATGCATTCGTTGCAGATATAAACATTCGGCCCTGCGATCAGACGGCTGACCTGATCCTGGTACTTCCCGCAAAAGCTGCAGCGGACATTTCTGTCTTCATTACGCGGCATGGGAACCCCCTCCTCTCGCTCGCATTTTCAGAACGCAACGGCGGCGCATCGGACGAAACCGTCCGATGCGCCCTCGCCGGTTCTACCGCTTTTGATCAATGATCTTGTCAATCAGGCCGTATTCCACAGCCTCTTCTGCCGGCATAAAGTGATCCCGCTCCGTGTCGACAGCAATCTGCTCGATGCTCTTTCCGGTGTTCTTCGCCAGAATTTTGTTCAGCTTTTCCCGGGTGCGGAGCATCCACTCCGCCTGAATCTTGATATCCGAGGCCTGCCCCCGTGTTCCGCCGGAAGGCTGATGAATCATAATCTCCGCGTTCGGCAGCGCCATACGCTTTCCCCTGGCGCCGGACGACAGCAGGAACGCCCCCATGCTGGCGGCCATGCCGATGCAGATGGTGGACACGTCGCACTTGACATAATTCATGGTATCGTAGATCGCCATGCCGGCCGTAACGGAACCGCCCGGAGAGTTGATATAAAACTGGATGTCCTTGTCGGGATCCTGCGCC
>JAHZEF010000100.1:0-2940 GCA_019422005.1 Clostridiales bacterium | reverse complement strand
GACCTCTTCCGACAGCATCACGATACGGTCGTTGAGCAGGCGGGAAAAAATATCATAGGACCGCTCGCCGCGGCTGGTCTGCTCCACAACATAAGGCACTAAGCTCATTGGTTTACTGTCTCCTTTCATCGGATGAAACATTCTAACCGCCGAGATGGAAAATTATTCCTCCGTCTTGCCCTCTGCATCCTTGGGCTCCGCTTTTTTGCGGGGAGCACGCTTCCTGGGCGCCGGCTTTTCCTCGGCAGGCTCCGCAGCAGGCGCTTCCGCCGGCTCCTCGGCCTTCTTCTTCGCAGGCTTTTTCTTCGCGGGCTTCTTCTCAGCCTCCTGCGCTTCTTCCGCCGCCTTCGGCGCCACCGGCACCGCGCTGTCGGCGATCAGTGCAATCGCCTTGCGGGAGCGCAGGTCAGACTTTACGCTCTCCTCCGGCAGCGCCGCCTTCACTTTATCCAGCTCCATTTGATACTGCTCGGCGACCTTCTTGTACTCTTCCTCGACCTCTTCGTCGGTGACGTCAATCTTCTCTTCCTCAATCACCTGGCTCAGCAGGACGTTGGACTTCACCGTGGTCTCCGCCATGGGCCGCATATTCTGACGCAGGCCGCTCAGGTCGCCGCCCATCATCTTGGCGTAATCCTCCATCTTCATGCCGCTGCTCTGCAGCTGATATGCAAACTGCTCCATATGCTTGTCAACCTGCTCGTCAATCATGCAGGCAGGGATTTCACAGGTCATGTTGTTGGCCGCCATGGTCACTGCAGTGTTTTCAAACTCCTGACGGATCGCTTCCTCGCGGTTTTTCAGGAAACGTGCGCGGATATCGTCCCTGAGCGCCTGCAGCGTGTCAAACTCGGATACATCCTTGGCAAACTCGTCGTCCTTCTCCGGGAGCACCGTCTCTTTGACCTCATGGATTTTGCACTGGAATACTGCAGGTTTTCCCGCCAGTTCAGGCGTGTAGTTCTCCGGGAACGTCACTTCCACCGTCTTCTCTTCTCCGGCGCTGACGCCCACAAGCGCCTCTTCAAATCCGGGGATAAACTGATGGGAGCCCAGCTTCAGAGAATAATTGTCGGCCTTGCCGCCCTGGAACGGCTTTCCGCCTTCAAAGCCCTCAAAGTCCAGAATGACGGTGTCGCCTTCCGCTGCGGGACGCTCGACCGTTGTGATGCGGGCGTTGCGCTCGGCCATACGGTCGATCTCCGCCTCAACTTCCTCATCCGTCACAACAGCTTCCGCCTTCGGCACCTCAAGCCCCTTGTACTGCCCGAGCGTGACCTCGGGATACAGAGCGGTTTCCACGGTCAAAACCACGGTTCCGTCCTTCTGCACATCCATGTCGGAGACGGAGGGCATGCCGACAGCCCGGAGCTCCTGCTCGGACACAGCCTTGGTATAGACCTCCGGGAAAATCTCGTTGACGGCATCCTCATAGAACACAGTAGCGCCATACATCCCCTCAATCACCTTGCGGGGCGCCTTGCCCTTGCGGAAACCGGGAACCAGAATATTCTTTTTATTCTTTTGATAGGCCTTGTTCAGGCCAGACTCAAACAGTTCCTTGTCAATCTCGACCACAATTTTGGCATTGCCGTTTTCTTTCTCGACGCTCTTTACGTTCATTGGTGTATTCCTCCTATGTGGTGGGCTGCTGCGCAGCCATGTTTCACCGATTATATGCCGTACTATTCTAGCAGAGATGATTCAATATTTCCACCCTTTTTTTCAGCGATTCCCCGCTTTTTTAGAAAAAAACTGCCGGGCGCGGGAGGGGTTACAGAATTCTCACCGGCGTAAAGTTTACATAATCAGCAGCAACCAGCGTGAACTCGGTCCCGTCGACGCTGCCCTCCACCGCCAGCTTATGGCTGTCGCCATGCAGATGGCCGTAAAAGCAGCGCCTGACGCCGTACTGTTTCAGCAGAGCAAGAATTTCCGGGCATTGATACCCGCGATAACGCGGCGGATAATGGAGAAAGCACAGCTTCTCCCGATCCCCTGCCGCCCGCAGGGACGCTTCCAGACGCAGCACTTCCCGCTGATAAATTTTGCCGTTCCCGGATCCGGCCCGGTCTTCCTCGAAAAACCAGCCGCGGGAACCGCACAGCGCCGTTTCACCGTAAAGCTGGCAGTTGTTGTGCAGCAGGCTGAAATTTTCAAATTGGTTTTCCCTGCAGAACTTCTCAAATTTGGCCGCCGTGGACCACCAGTAGTCGTGGTTTCCTTTGACCAGGATCTTCCTTCCCGGTATTGCGTTGAGAAACGCAAAATCCGCCTGCGCCTGCTCCAGGCCCAGCGCCCAGCTCAAATCTCCCAGCAGAACCGTCGTATCCTCCGGCCCGATCACAGCCAGGCCGGCGCGCAGCTTTTCCAGGTATCCGGCCCATGCGCCGCCGAAGACGTCCATTGGTTTGTCCGTCCCCAGGGACAGATGCAGATCCCCGATGGCATACAGCGCCATTACCGCAGCATTGCCCTGACCACGCCGGTCATGGCCTCCTTCTCCGCAACCTCCGTAAAGCGGACCGGCTTGCCCTGCAGCGCAGCCAGCGGCGCCGGCGCCGTCAGGCCCGTCCGGGCCTCCAGCTGTCCGATCACAGCCGTCCCCGCCGCCGCCTCCGTCTCCCCCAGCGCCTTCAGAACATTGTCGCAGAATTTAAAGGGGCTCGCCGTGGAAACCACAACCGTAGGCGTCGCATCCCCGGTTGCGGCGCGGTAATCCATCAGCACAGTATATGCCACCGCCGTATGCGTATCCATCAGGTATCCGCCGTGGCTGAACACTTTTCCGATGGTGTTCAGCGTCCGCGCGTCGTCGCAATACCCGCACCGGAAGGTTTCGGAAACAGCCTCCCGGATCGGCTGGGACACTTCGTAACGCCCTGTCTTCTGCAGGGACTCCATATACCCCCGGACCTCCTGATCTGAGCCGGAAAGGAG
>JAHZEF010000010.1:34839-35079 GCA_019422005.1 Clostridiales bacterium | reverse complement strand
TGCGAAGGGTCAGCGGTTCGAGTCCGTTATCGTCCACCAAAGCAGACAGCCCCTGCGTATAACAACAGGTTATACGCAGGGGCTGTTGTTTTCATCCGTCTGCACAGCACACGCCGGCCGGCAGCCATCCCCCTCGCCGGAACAGAGGGCTGCATGGGCGTGCCGTCCGGGAGGGGCGTCTGAAACCGAGATCCGGCCCTGCGCCCCCCCGGCCGGCCAAAAGGCGTTCCGGGGCAGTGC
>JAHZEF010000010.1:34109-34829 GCA_019422005.1 Clostridiales bacterium | reverse complement strand
TCGATCACCTTGCACGTTTTTGCAAAGGCCGCGATCGTTTCCGCCGGCAGCGCCTGGGGAACCAATGCAGGCCCCCCAGGGCAAGGCGCCGCAGATCCGTCACCCGTCAAATGCAGGCCTTGCACTGCGGCCGAAACGGCAGGGCGGCCACGCCGCCCTGCCGTTTCGGCATTGTATCCCTTCTCCGATGCGCCGTGTCCGGAAGCCGCCTGTTTCCGCTCTGCTGCAAACCAGGTCAGCGGATCATGCGTTCAAGCCAGTCCAGCGTGCATCGCTGCATATGCCTGCCAAGTTCCGGGCTGGCGTCTGCAGCACTGGCTGCAAACCATTCCGTGTTGTCCCTGCAGCGGGACTGATCCACACAGTCAGGATAGCACGCCATCATCAGCGAGGTTTCAAATTTGCCGGCATGATCGAAGCCGCCGCATTGGAGCTGGGCTTCAGCGCCGATCAGGGGAATCACCTTGATGTAAGACAGCGGATCATCCCGGCCTCCCAGATTCTCATAATAATCCGAGAACGCATTGTCACCCCACCATCCTCTGCCCCGGAGCTCTTCCATGTACTCCATAGCCAGTTTTTTGGCCGCCTTATGGCAGGCAATGGTCATGGGCATCAGTCCACCGGCTTCTGTCTGATGATGGACTACACAATATATATTTTTAACACCGCCGGACACCATGGATCTGAGCACCTGGTAAAGATACTGCGCGTAGACAT
>JAHZEF010000010.1:4630-34099 GCA_019422005.1 Clostridiales bacterium | reverse complement strand
CACCTGGACGTGGCCGACCCTGGGGCCGCAAACCGCATAGCTGGCTACACCATACCAGATCGGCGGGCAGATCACGATCTCCCGGCGCTTTTCCAGCTCCCGGAGGCAGCCGGTTATCACCATGGTGTCAGTTCCGCAGGAAGCGTGGCGCGCATGGTACTCAACGGTGCCGATGGGAATAACGAAAGGAATCCCACGGTCTTTTGCATCCTCCAGCTGATCGTAGAACATGTCGACCATTTGCATGGGTTCTCTCCCCTTTCTGCACGTTTCCGGTTCAGGTGTTCAGCTCATACAGTTCCCCGATTTCAGGCGACAGCACCTCGCAGCCGCATTCCGTAACGGCAATGCCCTTTTCCCAGCGAACCCCGAAGGTATCAGTGGAAATAAACGTGTCAATCTGGAACGTCATATTGGGCTGCAGCAGATAGTCCGAACTGGTCTCCACCCAAGGCGCTTCCACTTCAATCATTCCTGTGCCGTGAAGGGGGCCATAGACAAAGTTCTTCTCATAGCCGTTGTCACAATAGTATTGGTAGAAATTCCTTGCAATCTCACTGGCGGGAACACCGGCACGGATCTGTTTTTCCGTCCAGAAATGGGCTTCACGCCCAAACAGGACCACGTCCCGGCGCCTCCCCTCCAGCCTGCCCAGTATCACCGGGTAGCCGATGGCGGCGGAATAGCCGTCAATCTTGGCAGACAGGTTCAGCTGCACAATATCGCCTTTCTGGAACCGGCGGTAAGAAGAACGGGAAATGGCATGTCGCGTGGACGCTTCCGAGAAAACATACATGGGCAGCCCTTCGTACTCCGCGCCGTTTTCATAGATCACGCGCTGGGCCACACCAACCATCTGCAGTTCTGTCATGCCGGGATGGATTTCCCGAATCACCTGCTGACTGGCCAGTTCCGCAATGCGATACCCTTCTTTCAGGCAGGCAATCTCAGCGGATGACTTGACGGAGCGCAGCTCTACCATAATCCGGTCTGCACGGACGATCTCCGCTTTCGGGAACGCAGCGCGGATCCCCTCCATGATGACCACGGAAGTATCGAGATAGCTGGCAACGCCGATCCGCAGATTCTCACCACTGACGCCCAGCGCACGGAATACGTCGTGGAATGTATCGGGCCGCAATTCCGGATAGGCTGGGTCGGCGCTCTCGCGGTACTCCTTCAGCGTGAAAATACGGCCGATCCGGGAGCGGTCCTCTGCAAACTGCCGGCTCTCGGGGCCAACCATCAGGGCGGCGTCGCCTGTGGCTCCAATGGCTACGCCGCAGCGTTCAAACAGGGGCCAGAAGCCGGAGAAATACCGCGCATTGGCATAATCTGCCTCACTGGAATTGACAATCATCGCATCCAGTTTCTCACGGCGCAGGATCGCCGCTGCCTTTGACACCCTTGCGGCATATTCTTCATTCGGAATGCAAATTTGACCATTCATCGTACCATTCTCCTTATTTTTATTTCCGGCGCTATCCCTTGACTGCACCGGCTGTAACGCCAGAGGTGATATATTTTTGAAAGACAATATAAATGACCAGCGTCGGAATCATAACAATGATCAGCGCGGCAAAGAGCGAACTCCAGTCCGCCTGATACATTGACGTCTGCATCAGGCTGACCAGGCCCATGGGCAGCGTATTCTTTGTTTCTGAGAAAATCATGGTCTTGGCCAGGACGAATTCGTTCCACGTGCCCAGGAAATTGAAAATGCTGACCGTCGCCAGCCCCGGCTTGACCAGCGGCAGCATGATGTTCCAATAGGTACGGAAAAAGCCGCAGCCGTCAATGGAGGCCGCCTCCTCCAGCTCATGCGGAAGGGTTTCAAAAAAGCCGCAGAGCACAAAGACGGTAAATGGCATATTGACCGCGATATACAAAAGAATCAGTCCCAGCAGATTATCCAGCAGGCTGAGGCGCTGCAGCTGCAGGAACATGGGCACCACACACAGCACTGTGGGTACAAACATGCCGGCCATATAAAAGAGTGTGGTAAACCGGCCGCACTTCAGGCGCAGGCGGGTACAGGCATAGGCCGTCATGGACCCCAGAAGTGCGTTGGCAGTCACAACAATTCCCGTTACAATCACGCTGTTGAAAAAATATTTTCCAATATTGGCCTTATTCCAGGCCGTGATATAGTTCTGGATCTGCAGGCTGTCCGGCAACGCCCAGGGATTCTGAAAAAATTCCTGATTGGTTTTGAACGACGAATAAACCGTCCAGAGCAGCGGTGCAATCACCAGGACCGCGAACAGAATCAGGTATGCCCGCAGCAGAATGCGCAGAAACCGGCCCAAAAATGGTTGTCTCATACTTCCGCTCCTCCTCAGTATTCAATCCGTTCTTTGCTTCTTGTCAGCAGCAGCGTCACGCCGGAAATCAGTATAATGATGAAAAACACAAATACGCCGATGGCAGTCGCATAGCCGAAACGGTTGTGCTGAAACGCCGTCCGGTACATATAATTCGTCAGCACCTCCGATGCGCCTGCCGGTTCGCCGTTGGTCATGACATTTACCAGCGTGAAAACACCGCTGAAGGCATTGATGAAAAAGAATACCAGCGCAGTTTTTGTCGTCTCCTTCAAAAGCGGCATCGTAATGCGGAAAAATTTCTGCACGCTGTTGGCGCCGTCAATTTCCGCTGCTTCCAGCAGGCTGGCCGGGATCCCCTCGATCGCAGAAATAAACAAAACCATGTAGAAGCCCACGGACATCCAGACCCATGGAACGATAAGCGCAAAGACAACTGTGCTCTTGTCTCCCAGCCAGACCCTGATATAGTCCCCCAGCCCCAAAAATTCCATGGCCGCATTCAAAATTCCAAAGCTTGGATTGAAAACAAACGACCAAATAACCGCAACAATTACCACTGACAGGATGTTCGGAAAGAAAAATATAATGCGGTACAATTGCCTTTCCCGCAGTTTGCTCTGCGTAATTACCGCTGCATTGAACAGTGCGATCCCAAAGGTAAGAATGCCGCCCACCACACAGAAAACCAGATTGTGCTTGAGAGACTGCCAGATCTTGCCGTCGTGAATCAGCTTGTCAAAATTCTCGAGGTTAACAAAGTTATATGTGTCTGTCATGCCGTTCCAGTCGGTGAAACAATAGTAAAACGTCTTAAAAAACGGGATTGCCACCATATAGATGTACAGCGCCAGCGCCGGAAGCACAAACAGCAGGAAGATGGAACTCTTCCGGATTCGTTCGGATTTTATGCTGGCCAGCGTTTTTCTTTTTTCCGCCGGCCTTGCTCCGGCCGCCGTATCTTTGCCTGGGATCGATTTCAACGGGATCATCCTCTCCAGTCCGGGAACTTTACACGGGGAGCGGCAGCCCCGCGGGCTGCCGCTCACAGCACCAAACTTTACTCAGCCGCAAAGTCATTCGGTATAATACTTGGCCACGCTGTCATCCTCCCGCACACCCTTGGCTGCCGCTTCCATATTGGCGCAGAACTCATCCGGCGTGATATCGTTGAGTACAATATTCGTCAGATTCTCACGCAGGGCAACATACAGATCAGCATACCACATCTCAGGATTGCCGCTGACAAACTTGATGTCGCCGCGGCTGGCAGCCTCCATAACGGACAGCATGGTGGGAGTCAGATACTCGCTCAGCTCCTCGGCGGAGACGTCCGTGACCACCGGAACGCTTGCATATTTGGCGATCAGCTTCTGACCTTCCACAGAATACATCACGCCCAAAAACGCCTCGGCCGCTTCAGGGTTTTTGGCTTTTGCGGGAATGCCGACCAGGCCGCTGTAGGTCGTCAGGTAATGGTTCCCATCGGCATCGGCCATGGGAGGAGGCGTGAAGGTCATCTGGAAGCCGTCGGGGATGCTGTCCTTCATCTCCGTCTCCAGCCAGGAGCCGCAGGGCAGGAATGCCGCCCTTCCGTTCAGATATTCCATCTGGCTCTGTGTATGGTCGATTCCGGTGACGCCGCTGTACATATAGCCGTTCTTTACCAGGTCATAGAGATCTGTTATCGCGGTCCTGACAGCATCACTGCTCCATGCGCCCTCTTTCAGATTAATAAACGCATCTTCATATGCTTCATAGCCGCCGGCCACCGCCACAGCCGCATACAAATATCCGTTGATCAGATAATTGGGATAAATTCCGGCGTAAACAAAGGGAGAAATGCCGGCCGCCGCGATATCGGCAGAGAGGTCTGTAAACGCATCCCAGCTCTCAGGGACCGTCCAATCCCTGGCGTCAAACAAAGTCTGGTCGTACCACCAGCCGATGTACGTGGCGCCAAACGGCGGAAGGTAAACTTCATCCTGGACAGTGCCCTCATTTAAAATGCTGGGATTAATGATATCGGCGTAGTTTCTGCCGTCGGCAGTCCGGCCGTTCCGGAAGAGGTCGGTCAGGGGACGATACAGGCCGCTTTGGGCCGCTTCAAAGGGGTTGAAGTCCGGGCCGGATACCACCACCACATCAGGGGGATCATTGGTCAGCATCCTTGCCCTGACACGGGTGGCGTTGTCTGCAGAAAGATCCGAAACGACCTCAACGCCGGGATAGTACTCCTGGAACAGCGCAATCATTTCAATCCACAGATCGCCGTAGCCGCCGTTGAACATGGATATCTCAAGCTTGTCAAACGCAGGCTTTTCCCCTCCATCTGCCGGGATATCCGCTGCATCGCCATTCTGATCGGGCTGTTCCGCTGCATCGTCCGCTTTTGCACAGCCGGCAAACAGGCTGCACACCATCAGAATTACCAGTATGATACACAGGAAACTTTTCGACTTTTTCATTTTGAATTCTCCCTTTCTGCAATATTAAAAATACGGTGCCCTAATCCTGTACATCCGTATTTTCAATTTCCGTTTTCCCTTCCAGTTACGCTCTGGATATAGCGCGGGATTTCCTCCTCAATCACCTGCCGTGTCTGCCGGATCTTCCAACGCAGATGCGCAGCGTCGGCGATATATTCCATACTCGGTTCCCAGCCCAAACGGGAATCCGCTTCCGCCAGGGGAATGGTATCCTCAGCATTGGCAATTTCCGCCTGCCCAACGGCAATCATTCGTTCCATCAGTTCCACCAGCACACCGCCGTCCTCCTCGCTGCGGATCCTCCACTTGCACTGATTCCACTGCTTAACGTGAATTGCCGTGGTCACGCTGTTTTCCATAAATCGAACAATCCGGATCTGGCGGCTGCAGTCGCTGCGCTGCAGGCCGGTCAGGCGGTTCCTCAGCTCCTCGAGGCCGCTCCTCCCTTTGCGCAGGAATGTCCGCATCTTTTTCAGAGTCCGGATCTCCAGGGGAAGCCTCTGCTGAATCATGCCGGTACTGCCCATCGTATGGGACGTAATCTGATAGAGCGCATCAGAGGCGTACTCGGTAAAGCAGATTTTGTTGCCGCCAAACATGGCATAGGGAACCGTTGGAATCTGTACATCAGAACGGAAGACCATAGGATAAGCCGGGCCAACACGGAACGGGCCGTACTGGTCTTCATTGGTAGACACATAATAACGGATCGCCTCACTCAGGTATCCCCATGCCTTCAGCGCAAGCTCCAGATTCTCCGCTCCATAGAGCGCAGCCGCTTCGGCCCGAAGCGCCTCGCCGCTGCTGGCCCGCGGGCTTGTAAACATCCGCTTTTCAATCCGGCTGATAAACGACGGCCAAAAGCCGTAGTGATGGCTCTCCATAACGCCGCACAGGCCGTATCGATCCTTCGCCTGAAGCATTGCCTCATACCGGGCGGCCCACTGCATGGGACAGGGCTCATATGGGATCACTCCAAAGTCCCAGGTCAGGCCGCCGCTGTTGGCTTGGGTGTAAAGCCGGATCCCGCGGGCTTTGGCCCGCTCCGCCTCACTGACAAAATAGGCGCTGGGCCCGGCATAGGAAAGCGTGTAATCCACAGTCGACATCCGAAGCCCGTCTACTTCCCGCGTCTCAAACATTTCAAAGGTCACCATCAGAGAAATTCCCGAAGGAAGGGCGTCGATCAGCTTAAGCCGATCCGCCTCCGGGGCGTATCCCCAGTTATACGTCCAAAATACAATGTCTGCGTCAGGCTTCTGCCGTGTGACAACCTCCTGCAGCAGCCTCACCCACCGGTGGTAATCGCTGCATGGGAACCATCCTGCCGTGGGCTTGCCGGTATAGACGCCCTCAACCCGGTTATCGTAGTATTTCAGTTTGGAGACTCGCGGATCCTTGCTGGGAAACTCCACAGACTCCCCCACCAGAACCATGCCTTTCAGCCCGGGGCACCGGCGGAACAGTTCTCCATAAGTTTTGTCATAACAGGAAAACGCTTCCGCATCATCCGGATGGCAGCCGCTTTCAAAATAGATGTACGCATAAACATCAAGGCCGTAGCCCGCCGCCCGCCAGATCAGCTCGTTGAAATCCAGATACCCATTGGGCGTTTGATCCACGCCTTTGACAAATACCAGAATCGCATCCATGCCCGCATGAGCGATGGCGGACAGGTGTGCGTCCGGATATAAATCCAGCCCATACCCGGAATGCGTCATACGCGGGGAAAACTCCGGGCTGCAGACTGCGGTTCCCCGTTTCAAATACGGTGCGCGGATCTCATTCATCTGATCCTCAATGCGGTAACACCCCTGGGCGCAGCCGCGTTCATCAAAGCCGCTGACCGTCACGCGGCCGTCCTCACAGACCAGCCGATACGCTCCCGGAACGGAGGCTGAATCCCCCTGTTCCCCGCCCACCATCACACTGATCGAGTGTACAGGCGGCGCCTCCCCGGCCTCCATCCGCACCACCGCAACGGAGACATTTTGGGAGATCAGCAGATACTGCTGCAGATCCAGTGCGGCATTCAGAAGTACGCGGCCGCATCGCGCCGGGATTGCAATGATCCAGGATCGGTCAATCCCTTCCATATTCCCCTCCGGCCGGTACGCCTCATTTCGGATATTCGGATGGTGCACTTCCAGCAGCTCTCTGCGGAAACTGTAATTCTCTTCCATTCCGTATCACCACTCATTCCGCGTAGCCCTGATTCACATAAAAATGCATCGGCTGGTTTCGCGTATCCAGGCGGCCATACTGCATGACCACAGGCACACTGCAGTCCCACCGCATGGCATATTGTACCTCCTGCGGCATGACAAAGCCGTTCATGTCCGAAGGTTCGTTGGTACGGATGCAGCGAACACGCCGCGGCTCCACTACGGCCGTAATGCCTGTAACCGGTTCGCGGTCCGTAAAATAGATTGTCAGGCGGCACTCGGCCGGCTGATCAGCTGTGTTCAGAATAATGACAGACTCATGTCCCTTCATCGGGTAATCTCCCGGCGGCGGCAGCTCCCCATCCGGGAAGGTCCAGCGGGTTTTTCCTGTTATCTTTGACATATCCAGTTCACCTTTTGTCTATTTCGCCCATATGAGCTGTTGAATTTTCCCTGTTTCACCACGAATCATACAATTCCGCTTTCCTCTTGTCAATATTTTTCCCTTATTTTTTGTTAATTTAAATTTAAACGTTTAACATATATTTACAATTATTTCCCATTGGTTTATAATAGCTGCATGAAGGATGCAGGGCGTTCAGATCCCGCTCTGCCGAATGGAGGCCTGGTTATGGTAACGATCAAAGACGTAGCCGCGCGTGCCAACGTATCCATTGCGACCGTTTCCAATTATCTCAACCAGACAAAGCCCGTCAGCCGGGCAACGGCAGCCCGAATCAAAGAGGCTGTGGAGGCGCTGCAGTATTCGCAGAATCAATCCGCCAAAAGTCTGAAGACCAATTCCTATCCCGATATCGGCGTGGTTCTTCCCAATCTCAACGACTCTTATTACGTACAGATTTTCCAGGGTATCGAATCCGTCTTTCAGGACAGCCCATACTATCTGAACCTGGCTTTTTCCTATGATATCCCTGAAATTGAACAGAATATCATTCACAATATGCTGCGCAAGCAGATCAGCGGCCTTCTCCTGGTATCCTGTCAGCCGGACTCCTGGAAGTTTTACTACGAAAATTTCAACCGCCATCACCGCCCCATCGTCCTGCTGGACCGGGCGATCCACAATCTGGATGCCAGCCTCATCGCCCTGAACAACCGCGATATGATCCGCGATATCACCCGGCAGCTCATCTCTTGCGGCTACTCCAGAATCGCCTTACTCTCAGGCCCGCCGCAGTATACCTGTGAAAACGCCTGTATCCAGGGCTTCCTGGACGCGCACCAGGAAGCCGGAAAATCAGTCCCGCCCAACGCCCTCCTGCACACAGACCTTAACAAAGAGGATGCTTTCCGCAAAGTAACGGCTCTCCTGAAAGCGGATATCCCCGAAGTCATTCTGACCACCTCCGAATTAACAGCCACCGGCATCATCGAGGGGCTGCGTGTCCTGGGGTACACCACCGAGGAGCTCCCTGTTATCACGCTGGGTGAGGAACACTGGAACCAGCACACCCAGTCTTTTGCCACATATTCCACGGCACGTCCGGCCATGAGGCTCGGTACCAGATCCGCCCAGCTTCTGATGAACAAGCTTCGCTCCCCGCTGCTGCAGGAAAGCGAGCAGATCATTCTTGACGGACGCCTGCCGAACCGTCTTTCCAAGGTTTGCCGTCCCATGCCTCTCTGCCGTGCAGCCGCCTCCCCCCCTGTACCCGATCCCGACCGGACCATTCGGCTCCTGATGCTGGATTCGCCGTCAGTGCACACTTTTTGCAGCCTGGTGCACAATTTTGAGATCGAATCCGGGATTCATGCAGAATTCGATATCCTGCCGCACCACCATCTATACGAGGCCATTGAGGCCAGCCACAGCGCAAATCATCCGGACGTACAGTATGATGTCTATATGTACGATATCCCCTGGCTGCCGCAGCTGGCTTCCAGGGGAATCCTGTCAGATCTGTCCGATTTTCTTGAGGCCATGGATACCTCTGTGTTTCTGCCCGGCTGCCTGCAATACTTCAGTAAGTTTCTGGATCATTATTACGGCATTCCCTTTATGTATGCACCGCAGATTCTCTATTACCGCAAGGATCTCTTCAATGATCTGACACTGCGTTCCGGTTTTGAGCATACCTATGGCTCCGCCCTCCGCCCGCCGCGGACATTCCGGGAGTTCAACGCTGTCGCCGAGTACTTTACCAGTCACGCCGACTCGATCCAGTATGGCTTTTCTGTCCCGGCCGCTTATGACGAATGCCTTGCACCCGAACTCTATATGCGCTTACGGGCCTACGGCAGCCGCATTTTTGACGCAGCAGGCAATGTCCTCTTTGATACGCCGCAGACGCTCAAGGCCTATATTAATTTCGTCCAGGCCGTCCGTCTGGCAAAACCGGACTTCCGCAAGGCTACAGACGTCAGCATCATTGATGACTTTCTGTCCGGAGAAACCGCCATGCTGATCTCCTATCCCGCTTTTCTGACAGACGTCTCCGACCTTCGCAAGAGCAGTATGATCGGCTCTATCGGCTACAGCCACATTCCCGGCCGCAGTCCGCTGCTGGGCGGCTGGGGAATGGGAATCAGCCAGCGTTCCCGGAAAAAGGGCGCGGCAATGGAATTCCTGAAATGGACCTGCAGCCAACAGATGGGAAACTATTTTGCTCTGCTTGGCGGAAACTCCGCCCTCACCAGCACCTATGAAAACGACGAGCTGGTTAAACTGTATCCCTGGCTCCCGCTGTACAAGAGCACCTACAGTTACACCAGCCCTATGCTGCCGACCATGATCCGCAGCGGCCATGTCGTCCCCACCAATGCCATCGACACCATCATCTGCAGGGAGGTTTACAGAGTCCTGGACCAGGCCTGCAGTATTGAAGAGGCCATTGCCGCCACTCAGGCAAAACTGACCGAATTTCTGCATCAATACGACATCTGACATTCTGCCTCATATCGTTGCCCCATCCATCTGCAGCGGCTCTTCCCGGAAGCAGCCGCCGTCCGGTCCCGGCAATACCCCATCGCAGCCTCCCGGCCGTTTTCGGTCTGGATTTGGAACCTGTTTCTCCGCAAAGCGCCGCCGGGAAACGTGTGACCTTAGACTTCCAGCCAAACCATGTTTTAAACTGTACGCCTGTCAGCATGCTTTCCTACCCGCAGCCAGGCTGCCGGATACCGGAAAAGCCGGCCATCCCGTATGGGATGGCCGGCTTTTCCGCACGTTTCCCTTTGTTGAGAAGCGGGCTGCAGCGTACATTCCGGCCGGTTGCCCGCCAGCCGCCGGATCGGTCCGGGAAGCGGAATCCGCGCCATCAGTGTTTCCGGCAGCGTGTTTCGAGCCCGTTCTGCCGCTCCTGACCGGGTTTGGAGCAAAGGCACAGGCAGGAATCAGATTAGCCTGCTTCAGCCATCCCGTTCAAAAAGGGGGCATTCGCGACGCCAAACCGGGGCCCGGCGTAATCAGCGCCAGGCCCCGGTTTAAAATTCTGTTCTTCAGAAGCTGCAGAGTTGCACCGCCCCTGCTGCATCCGGCCTGATCGTTCACCGGCCGGCCGCGAACCGGAGCGGCAGCGCTGCGGCTTTTCAGGGCCCCTCCAGGGAGTAGCGGCCAAAGCCTTTTCCCAGCACCTGACGGGCCTTTTGCACGATTACAAAGGCGTCGGGGTCCATTTCCCAAATCACCTTCTGCAGCTGAGCCATCTGGTTGGACGGAACCGCGCAGAGGATCACGGTTTTCGCGGCGTTGGTATAGGCGCCGGTGCCCTGGAGCAGCGTCGCGCCGCGGTTCAGCTGCGCCTCAATCCGGTCGGCGATTTCCTGATGCCGCTCCGAAATAATCATCGCCACGCCGGAATCATTGCAGCCGTAAATCAGCGCGTCCAAAACCGCCGACATGACAAACAGGGTAACCGCGCTGTACAGCGTCTTGTCCACGTTATGGAACACGACGCCGGTCAGCGTCACCACCAGGCAGTCGAACGCGAACAGGATCTTCCCCACCGGCGCCCGGCGGAGCTTTCGCTTGACCAGCCGCGCCAGCAGATCCGTGCCCCCCGTAGACGCGCCGCGCAGGAACACCAGCCCCAGGCCCGCGCCGGTCAGGACGCCGCCGTACAGGCCGGCCAGGATCGGCTCTGTCCGGACGCCCGGCAGGAAGGCCAGGACGTCGATCATGACGGAGGGCACCAGCATCCCCCACAGGGACCAGAGGAAAAAGTGCCGCCCCAGGCATTTCCAGCCCAGCAGGTACAGGGGCACGTTGCAGAGCAGCACGATCACGCCGACGGCCTGGAAGCCGGTCAGCTCCGAAACGATCAGCGCCAGGCCGGACAACCCGCCGCAATTGATCAGATTGGGACGCAGAAACAGGTCGAAACCCAGTGCATAGACGATTCCGCCCAGGGTGATACCCAGAAAATCCAACAGAATCCGACGGTCGATTGCGTTTCTCATGTGTCTACCTTCTTACGGCTGAATGTGGCCCGCAGCGTCCCGTCAGGTCGCCCGGGACGGCGCTGCGGCGTGGCCGCAGGCCACCAGGGCGCGCAGGTTCTCCACCGGCGTCTGCGGCGCGACCTCGCAGCCGGAGCCCAGAATAAACCGTGCTCCCTGCGCAGCCCTGAGCGCCGCCTCCGCTTCCCGGCGGACTTCTTCCGGCGTACCCGTCAGCAGCCTGCCCGCCGGGTTCAGGTTGCCCTGCAGGCAGACCTTCCCGCCGGTCAGGCCGACGTACTGCGCCAAATCGATCTTATAGTCGCACTCCAGAATATCGCAGCCCGTATCCGCCAGCAGCGGCGCAATCTTCGTATTGTTGCCGCAGATGTGCAGAATGGCCGCAAAGGAATACGTCTGTTTCAGGCGGGAAATCCGCTCAAAAAACCGCTTCTCATAGGGATAGGCGTATTTCTCATAGATGGCGGGGGAGATCATGTCCAGGGAGGCCAGGGAGTCGCCGGACTGGACCAGGGTGGCGCCGGCCCGGACGCAGGCCTCTGCGAACCGGTAGTGGCACTCGGAGGTGATCTCCATCAGGTCCAGCAGCCTGCGCTGGGCATCCAGATCCTCGTCGGCCTCGGCCTCGCAGATGGAGACGATCAGCTCCGTGGGCGTCATCAGATGCCCGGCCAGGGCAAAGGCGCCGGTGCCGGGCGCACGGATGGGCACCTCGCGCCTGAAGCGCTCCGCCAGCAGCCCCACCGCTTCAATGTAGACGTACATCCGGCCGTCTGTATAGGGATCCGGCACCTTCAGCCGGCCGATATCCCGCAGTTCCCTGACCGGGTAATCCTCGGCCACCGGCAGGCCGCCGGGAACCAGCCGGGTTTTGACGCCCAGGGCCTCACTCATGTAATACTGCTCCGACTGGGCGACGATCGCGTCCTGGCCGACCAGCTCCCAGGCCCGGGCCTGCGCTTCCGCCAGCTTGCGGCCGTCGGTATAACAGTCCATCATGTCATAGCCGGCGGCCTGAATGGCAAAGTTGCCGTTGTAGGGCATCACCGCATAGGAATCGACGGGCTCCCCCCGCAGGGTCCGGAACAGCTTTTCATAGGATGTCATGGCGCGCGCCCCTCGCCTCAGCGCTGGATGCGGCCCGAGGCGTTGCCGGCGGCCAGCGCCTCCACTTCAGCCGCGCTGACCTGGTTGAAGTCGCCTTCGATGCTGTGCTTCAGGCAGCTTGCGGCCACGGCGAACTCCAGGGCCTCCTGGGGCCCCTTGCCCGACAGCAGGGAGTAGATCAAGCCGCCGCCGAAGCTGTCGCCGCCGCCGACCCGGTCGTGGATCAGCACTTCGTACTCCCGGGAGTAATAGCTCATGTCGCCGTCGAACAGCATGCCGGCCCAGTTGTTGACGCTGGCGGAGATGGAGGTGCGCAGGGTGATCGCCACATAGCGGAAGCCGAAGCGCTGGGCGAGGGCGCGGGCCACGGACTCGTAGGCCGCCTTGTCCAGCTTGCCGCCGCCGATGTCGGTGTGGGCAGCCTCGATGCCGAAGACGTCCTTGGCGTCCTCCTCGTTGGCGATGCAGACGTCCACATAGCGGCACAGCCGGTCCATGACCGCGCCGGCCCGCTCCCGGCTCCACAGCTTCTTGCGGTAGTTCAGGTCGCAGGAGACGGTGACGCCGCGGGCCCTGGCCGCCTTGCAGGCCTGCTCACAGATTTCGGCCATGGTCTCCCCCAGCGCCGGCGTGATGCCGGTGAAGTGAAACCAGTCCGCGTCCGCAAAGATGGCGTCCCAGTCGAAGTCCCCGGGGACCGCCTCCGCAATGGCGGAGTCCGCGCGATCGTAGATGACCTTGGACGGGCGCTGGGACATGCCCTTTTCCAGATAATAGACGCCGATGCGCCTGCTGCCCCGGACAATCCAGCGGGTATCCACGCCGTAGCGGCGCAGGGCGTTGACCGCGGCCTGGCCGATCTCGTGGGCCGGCAGCTTGGTGACAAAGGCGGCCTCCAGGCCGTAGTTGGCCAGAGAGACGGCCACGTTGGCCTCGCCGCCGCCATAGGTTGCCTCGAAGCACTCGGACTGCACGAAGCGGCCATAGCCGTACGGGGCCAGGCGCAGCATGATCTCTCCAAAGGTAACGACTCGTTTGCTCATAATTCCCCTCCAGCGTTTTACGCCTGCAGCAGGTGCACGGCGAAGCCGCCGAACTCCTGCCGGAAGTACAGCGCAACCAGCCGGTCGCCCTTCCGTTTGGCGTTTTCCCAGTCGAATTCGATCCCGCGCTTTTCCAGATAGCGGGCAGCGCGGAGGATATGGTTGGTTTTGACGGCAATGTGGCCGTGGGTCCCGGGCGCCGGCGCCGGGCAGTTTTCAATGCTGGCGTTCAGGAGGAAATGCGGATTGCCGCGCGCCTCCTCCGGCAGGCCGACCAGCGAGGCCAGCTCGGCCAGGTTCCGCTCGCCGCCGGGGTTGACGCCCAGGTGGGCGAAGGAGAAGCCCAGCAGCGCCGCGACGGACCGCTCCGCCGTCCGGGTGAGCTGTGCGAACTCCCCCGCCGCCACGGCCGCGCCGTCGCACAGCCAGCCGCCGCCGATGGCCGCGACAAAGGGCGCGGACGCATAGTCGGCCAGGTTGGAGAGATCCACGCCGCCGGTGGGAATGAAGCTGACCCCGGCGGACCGGAAGGGGGCGTACAGCGCCTTGCAGGCCTTGACGCCGCCGTAGACTGAGGCGGGAAAGAATTTAAAGGTATGCAGCCCCAGAGACAGGCCCCGCTGGATCTCCGTGGGGGTGACGCAGCCGGGGAACACGGCAACGCCCTGCTCCAGGCACCAGGCGCAGACCGCCTCATCCAGGCCCGGGGAAACAATGAACTCCGCGCCGGCGGACACGGCGTCCCTGGCCTGTTGGAGCGTCAGCACGGTGCCCGCGCCCACGGTGACGGAGGCGCACCGGGCGCGCACGTCCTCGATGGCCTGCAGGCCGGCGGCCGTGCGCAGCGTGATCTCCATCACATCCACACCGCCGGCGGCGACGGCTTCCGCCGCCGGGACCGCGTCGGCGGCCCGGTCGAAGGCCGCCACGGGGATCAGGCCGGTCTCTTTGATTTTTTGTTCGACATCCATGTTTTTGACCTCACCTTTCCCAGGGCGCTTTCAGCCCCGTGTCCTCCGCCAGCTTCTGCAGGCTGGCGGCCACATCGTCCGGCAGACAGACGCCCTCGCGGACGGCGCGTTCATAGCGCTCCCATTCGATCTCGCCCGGATAGTACAGCCGATCGCAGCCTGCGGCGCGGTCCGCGCTGTGAACCCGCTCGATGGCCTCGTCCACGCGGGCGCGGAACGCGTCCGCGCCGACAAAGCACTCCGGGTCGATGCAGAGGAACATATGGGACACCTGGTTCGGCTCGGCCAGGCAGAAGAGCCAGCTCGGCACCTGCGTCATCATGGCGCCGCCGCCCAGCAGGCTGGTCAGCGCCTCCACCATCAGGGCGAGGCCGTAGCCCTTGTGGGCGGCCATGGGCAGCATGGCGCCCTCTTCGGGATAATGGCTCGGGTCGGTGGTGGGCAGGCCGTCTTTGTCCACAATCCACCCGGCGGGGATGGAGACGCCGTCCTTCCGGGCCTGCACAACCTTCAGGGAGGCCACCGCGCTCAGGGCCACGTCCAGGAAGACGGGACGGTGCGCCGCGGCGGGCAGCGCATAGGCGAAGGGGTTGTTGCCCAGAACCTTGCTTCTGGCGCCGGGGATGGTCATGTTGGCGTCCACGTTGCTCATGGACAGGCCGATGAGGCCCTGCTCGGCCGCCAGGACCGCGTAGTAGCCCGCCGCGCCGAAGTGCTCGGAATGGGTGACGTTGACGCAGGCGACGCCGGTCTTGCGGCACTTTTCAATGGCGGTTTCCATGCCCAGGGTGGCGGAGACCATGCCGATGGCGTTGCGGCCGTCGACGGCGGCGTAGGAGGGGCCTTCGCGGATCAGTACCGGCCGGCCGTTGAGTTCCATGCCGCCGCACCGCATTTTGCGGATGTAGTCGTACAGGTTTTTGGTGCCGTGGGAATGGGTTCCAAACGCGTCGGTCCGGCACAGGACCTTTGCGGTCGTTTCCGCGGCCGCCTGCTCCATGCCCTCGTGTGTCAGAGCCTCCGTGCAGAACGCCTGGAGGCGGTCGATGGAAACCGTGTGGTTCGTGTTCATGAAAAGACCTCTCCTGTCGGTTTAGAGTTTCAGGCTGCGGCAGCGCTCCGCGGCCCGGCAAAACGCCTCCACGTTCTCCGGCGGAACGTCCGCGCCGATGCCGTTGGACGGGGCGATGACGTAGCGGCCGCGGGCGCCGAGGATGCGGGTGACCTCCTCCACGTTGGCGTCGATCTCCTCCGGCGTGCCGAAGGGCAGGACCTTCTGGTTGCAGATGCCGCCGAAGAACGTGAGCTTCTCCCCGAACCGTTCCGCCAGCTCGCGCAGGTCCATCACGTTGGGCTGAACCGGGTTGAGGACGTTGACGCCGATCTCGATGAGGTCGGGGATGATGGGCGTGATGCTGCCGCAGCTGTGGTGGATGACCGGCAGGCCGGCATTCCGGTAGACGGCGACGATCTTCGCCAGACGCGGCTTGATGTACGCGCGCCAGGTATCCGGCGACATGATCAGGCTGGTCTGCGTTCCGTAGTCGTCCACGGTGCGGCCGCAGTTGACGCCGATGGAGACGTAGCGCTTGGCCAGCTCCACCTGGAAGTCGGTGATGCGGTCCAGCAGCGCCATGGCCCGCTCGTCCTCGTCCATCAGATCCATGAGGAGGTTTTCAAAGCCGCGCAGGATGTACCCGCGCTCGAACAGGCAGCAGAAGTGGTAGGATGTGACGATGTGGTCCCGGGCGTAGTCGCGGACCAGCGCCTCGGCGTAGTCGAGGTAGCCCGGCGCCCAGGGATCCGGGAACCGGTAGCGCTCCAGCGCGTCCCAGTCGGACAGCGGGTTGTTGATGTAGCAGAGATCCTGGGCCGTGTCCCACTGGCAGCCCCACTCGTCGGTCAGCACCGCCTCACCGCGGGCGTCCTTGGTCTTGAGGCGGAGCAGCGTTCCGTTCATGTAGGCATACAGGACGTGGTTGTCGAAAAACGGCAGGAGCGCCCGCTCGCTGACGGTTTCAATGCCTTTTCCGGCCAGGAAGCGCTTGAGGCCGCCGCCGGAAAAGTCGCACTGGACCGGCAGCCGGTCCAGATCCCGGCCGAAGGCGCAGCGGGTAAACCGCTCACGTTTTGTCAATTGCATCGGAAGCCCTCCTGTCAAAGGCAGATGGGATAGCGGCCGTAGCGGCGGCCGGCTTCGTACAGAGCGAAAACATTTTCGTTGGGGATGTCGTCGTGGACGCTGTGGTCGGAGCCCAGGCAGTAGCCGCCGCCCGGCGCGGCCACGCGGATGCACTCCCGGACCATCTCCGCAATGGCCTCCGGGGTCCCCCCGGCCAGGACGCGCTTGTTGTCCACGTTGCCGAAGATACAGACCTGCTTTCCGTAGGTCGCCTTGATCTCCGCCAGATCCATGCCCGCGTCGCGTTCGATGGGATGAAGCCCCTGGATCCCGGTGGACATCAGGTCCGGCAGGAGCTGGTGGATGTGGCCGTCGCTGTGCTGTAGCATCACGCAGCCCGCCTCCCGGCACGCCTCCCGGATGCGGCGGATCTGCGGCACCAGGAATTCGCGGAAATGGCCGGGGGACATGAGCGGCTGGCGGCTGGAGCCGTAGTCGTCGGAAAACAGCACGGCGTCCACGCCGAGACGGGCCATATTGCGCATGGCGGCGATGGCGAAATCTGCGGTGGCGGTCAGAACCGCTTCCACAGTTTCCGGCTCCTCATAGAGCAAAATGGAGAAACCCTCCAGGCCAAAGAGCTGCCAGGCGCAGGAATAGGGGCCGCGGACATTGCCCACGACGCCCATGCCGTTCTCCCGGGAGCGCCTGAGCACCTCTTTCAGCCCCTCATAGCGGAACGCGGCGTCCGGATCCGGCATGGAATAGTTGGCCCAGTCCTCCCCGTCGGAACAGGGCGTCCGGACGCCCGTGTCAATGGGCCAGGTGGACGGGGAAATCTGATAGGTGATCCCCCATTCGTCGGTATAGGTCTCGCCGGACAAGCCGGCGGGACGGAACCCGCTGACGCCGGGGATGGGGATGAACGCGAAGTCATAGCCGATCTTCTCGCTGCAGGAGAACACGCTGACGGGGTCGAAGACCTCCGGAACGTAACCCAATACCTCCTGAAACAGCGGCCGGCTGTAGTTGCACTCGAAAATGGGAACCGTATCGGGCTCCTGATGGTTCAGCGCACAGAGCAGTCTTTCTCTGCCGGTCATATGGTTTGCCCCCCTGTCAATTGGAACGTGCAGAATCGGCCTGTACCTGGTCGATCAGGCTGCGCGCATTCTGATAAAACATGGCGTTTATGTCGCTGCGGCTCAGGCCGCACGCCTCGGCGGCCTGTTTCATGGCGAAGATCTCTTCGTACATGAAGAACGTGATCTGACCGGCCTCCTGCGGGGAAACTTCGCGGAGATGGGGATCCTGCTTCGGGTCGCCGTAGAGGCCCGGCGGGACCAGGTTGATGTATGTGCCGTTTTCGCAGATGCGGTGGGTCCGCATGCGCAGGATCGGCATGTCGCTGCCGAACAGGATGCGCTTCGGCCCCACGGCGCGGATGAGCTGCTCGAACACCGGCTCACAGCAGTTGGCGCAGAAGTCGAACAGCAGATCGCCGCAGTCGGCCAGCTCCTCAAAGGCGTTTCCCACGTCCTCCGGGCAGTAGGCCCGGCCCACATGGGCAATGATCAGCCGAACACGGGGATAGCGGCGCTTGATCTCCTTGATCTGCGCCAGATTGACCGGATCGCGCAGGCGGCCTGCGCGGGGAATGTGGAGCATGACGATCCAGCCGTGGCGGTCCGCCGCCTCCAGAAGGTGGTGCGGGAAGAAATCGAAGATGCGGATTTCGTTGCCCGGCAGGTAGCCGGGCGCCAGATCCAGGTAGCTCTTGAGCCCCAGGAAGCCTCCGGCCCGCACAGCCGCCTCCACTTCCTCCGCGCGCTGGGAAGGACGGGAATAATAGAGGCCGTAGAGGTTGGGATGGGACGCGGCCGCCTCGCGGACGTAAACGTTGTTGGCGTCGATATCGTCGCGGAAGGTGCAGGACGCGAAGGTCAGGCTGGAGACCTCCTTGTCCGGGAAGAGCAGGCGGTACGTCTCCTGCAGGTCCTCCACCGGGTTGTCCCTGGCCACCAGCTCGGGCCAGGCCGCCACACGGCTGTTGGGATCCTGCACCCGCGGCGCACGGAAGCGGTCGAGGTAGATATGGCAGTGGATGTCGAACAGCCTGGGCGGCAGAAACTCCCGCAGGTGCGTCTCGTAGAACGCCCTGTCCTGCTCATAGACGGGAAACAGGCTCATGAGTGAACTCCTCCTTCGGCGCGGTAGAGCGCGTCCACCGTCCCGGCCCGCGCAATATAGTCCCGCAGCAGGGGCTGATACTGCGCGGAACGGACCGGGTCCGGCTCCGCCGCTTGCTCGTTGATGCGCATCATTTCCTGGCCGCGGGCCAGGCTGTATAATCCCGCGCCGCTGCCCGCCAGGATGGCGGCGCCCACGCAGGGCAGATCCGGCAGCGCGGGGACGCTGACGGGCAGTCCCGTCACGTCGGAAAGAATTTCCGTCCACAGCGGGCTCTTGGCCGCGCCCCCGGAGAGCCGCAGCCGGGCCACCGGGAAGTTCTGCCGCAGCCGCTCCAGCAGCCACGTCAGCTGGAACACGACGCCCTCCAGGACGGCGCGGGTCACGTCCCAGCTGTTGTGGGAGAGCCCCAGGCCCAGCAGCGTCCCCCTGGCGCCGTCGTTGGAAAGCGGCATGGGCGCGCCGGACAGGTGCGGATAGAACAGCAGGCCGTTGGCCCCCGGCGGCACCGCGGCGGCGCGCTCGTCCAGTTCCCGGTAGCTCAGGGGCTTGTCGGTCCAGCCCGGGGCCAGATGGGAACGGAACCACTCCAGGCAGATGCCGCCGGTGGTGATGGAGGCCACCGTGCCCCAAAGGCCCGGCGCGGCGGCCCTGGACTGGGGAAGGCCCAGTTCAAAGTGCGGCCGGTCGTCCAGGCAGGTCAGCACCCAGGAGGTGCCGGAGCCCACCAGCAGCTCGCCGGGGCAGAGGCCCGCGCCCAGCGCCGCGGCGTACTGGTCGTGGGCGCCGGAGATCAGGATGGTTTCCGTGGTCAGCCCCAGGGCCCCGGCAGCCTCCTCGGTCAGGTAGCCGACGGGACGGCCGCTGGGGATCAGTTCCGCAAGCCGCGCCTCTTCCACGCCCGCAAACGCCAGCAGCTCCGGGTCGTAGGCCCCCGCGCGGACATCGACGAGCTGATTGATGCCGGCGTCGGAGAGGTCCACCGCCGGCCGGCCGGTCAGGCGGGCGCTGAGATAGTCGTGAACCGTAAGGAAATAGGCGGCCCGGCCAAACAGCTCCGGCTCGTTTTCCCGCAGCCAGGCCAGATTCAGCAGCGGCTGCCCGGTTCCCGCCGGCCAGCCGGTCTTTTGATACAGGCTGTCGCCGGGGAACGCGCTCCGCAGCGCCCCGGCGCGGCTGTCATTCCAGACGATGGCCGGCCGCAAGGGCCGGAATTCCCGGTCCGTGGGAACCAGCGTGCCGCCCTGAACCGACAGGGCGATCGCCGCCACGGTTTCCTCCTCCGGCAGGGCGCGGAGCACCGTGCGGACGGTGCCGACCACCGCGTTCCACCAGTCCTCCGCGTTCTGCTCGCTCCGGCCAGCCGCCGGCGCGGAGACGGGATAGCCCTGATAGGCCTGGGCCAGCATGGAGCCCTTTCTGGAAAACAGGACGCTTTTGGCGCCCGTTGTCCCCACGTCGATGCCGATGACACAGCTTTGAATCATGGCGCCGCAGCCCCTTCCCGGGCGCCGCCGTACCGCAGAAGAAACAGCAGCAGCGCCTTTGTAAAATTCATAAATTCCGTGCAGTCCGCATATTCGTCCGGCTGGTGCGCGCCGCCGGGCAGGGAGAAATCCCGCAGGATCCCGAAATTGAAGCTGGAGTCCGTGCCGCCCGCTTCGAAGAATACCGAGAGGTCGGTCAGGCAGGAACCGCAGACCGGCACCGGCCGGCCGGCGGCGGCCTCGGCGCAGGCGTGCATGGTCTGGAACGCCGGATGCGTGCGGTCGGTCCTGCCGTACCGGAAGAACCGGCTGGCAGCTTCAAAGCCACCGGTGGTCACCTGCGCCGCATCCATAACGGGCTCCAGCTTCCTCACAATCTGATCCAGTTCCGCCTCGATCTCCCCGCGGGTGCGGTCGGTATAGACTACAAAGAAAACCTCCGCGTCGGTGTGGGCGTCCCCCACGCAGCCCACGCTTCCCACCCGGAACGCCGACTGCGCCGTGGCGGTCCCGCGGTAGAAGGGGTTCCGGTCCAGCTCCTCGCGCCGGCGGCGGCCGAAGGCGTCCAGCTCCTCCATAAAGGCTGCCAGCACCCGGTAGACGGCCATGCAGTCATCGGACACGCAGCCGCGGTGAAGCCGCAGCCGGAAGCAGCCGCCGCCCAGTGCGGCGGCCCACATCTCGTAGTTTCCGCCGTCCAGGTTGACATAGGTATCGCAGGGATACTTCAGGCAGGCCGCCAGGGCGCCGTTGCCGCCGCCGAATTCCTCATCGCAGTAGGCGGTCAGGACGACGGTGCGGTCCAGCCGGATGCCCAGCAGATCCAGGACCTTCAGCGCCCACCAGCCGCCGGCAATGCCGAACTTGTCGTCGCAGGCGCCGAGGCCGTAGATGCGGCCGTTCTCCACAACGCCTTCAAACGGCGGGCGGCTCCAGGCGGACGGATCCCCGGCGGGCATGGTATCGGTATGGGCCGCCAGCATGATCCGACGCTCCCTGTCACGCCCCCAGCGGATCCCGGTGACGTTTGGCCGCCGGTCGGTATGGTGGCCCGGCCAGTAGAGAGGGCTGTCCGTCAGGCCGTCCACCTCGTCGGGGCAGTAGACTTCCGTCTCCAGGCCCAGTTCACGGTAGGCATGCTCCAGAAACGGGGCCAGGGCCGCTTCCCGACCGTCGGAGCCGAAATTCTGGGTGTCATGCCGCACCAGCTGCACCAGCATATGGAACAGGTCGTCCCGGTGCGCTTCCAGGCACCGGACGGCCTCCTGCTCCAGCGGAGTCAGGATTTGATTCATGGTATACGCCTCCCATGCGCAGGGGCCGGTGTGCCGGCCCCCGGGTCACTGCTATGGTAGCGGAAAACCCGGCGTTTGTATTTACAAAATCGACTGCTTTTTTTATAATTGAAACCACATCTTGCAATCCCCGCATTGAAGGCGGGCCTGCGGCGTGATATGCTGTTTTCATCAGAATGGAACATGGTTTCGACATGGGATGTCCGGAGGTGGATCTTCTTGGAAAACCTGGAATTTCGCAAATATCAGATGTCCCGGATGCTCAGCGTCCGAAAGCTGTCCACGGCGCATTTTCTGCCGAAGATCCAGGATTATGAAACGCCGGTTCATCGGCATAATTCCTGGGAATTCGTGTTCTGTGAGCACGGCGCCGTGGAGGTGTTCAACGGTTCGGAACACTGCCCCATCGGGGAAAATCAGATCATCTTCCATCCGCCGAATCTCGATCACCACATCCGCGTGGGCGGAACGGAAACCACATTGTTTGTCATGTCCTTTGTCTGTACCAGTAAATGCATGAAGCTGTTTCAGAACAAGCTTCTGCGGGTGAACGGGGAACAGCGGAAGCTGCTGCGGCTGATTATCCGGGAGCTGTACAACGCCTTCGAACTGGCAGACGGAAAGCTTCTGCTGGGCAGCTTCCGCCCCAGCGACGACGCGCCGCTGGGCTCGGAGCAAATGGTTTCCTGCTATTTGGAGGGGCTGCTGATCAGCCTGCTCCGGAGCGACGCAGACCAGCAGGGCAAGCTCTGGAACCCCGTGGTTCTGGAGGACGCGCTGGAAAACCGGATTACATACGACATCAAGGACTATCTCAACGAGCATCTGGACGAGCGCATTACGCTGGAAACCCTGTCCGAGCGGTTCCACTACAGCCGTTCCTATCTCACAGCCCGCTTCCGCGGCTCCACAGGCATGAGCATCATGGAGTACCTTTCCCGGCTGCGGATCAAGCGGGCAAAACAGCTGCTCCTGGAGGGGGACATGACCGTCGCACAGATCGCCGACCGTCTGGGCTATTCCAGCATGCAGTACTTTTCCCAGTGCTTCAAGCAGGCCACGGGCTGCTGCCCCAGCGAATACGCAGCGTCGCAGGATCCGTTCACCGCATAATCACAGGGCCCGCCGCGGCGCGCGGACGGGCGGTCAGGAGGCAAATCCATGGCAATCCCCAAAACCAATCCCCGGCATGGCGCCGCACAGGCCGGCGCCCCCATTCCCGCCCACGGGGCGGGGCGCGTCTTCTACGTGCTGACCACGCACTTTACCAAGCTGCTCCGATGCAACCTGCTGTTCGTCCTCTTCTCCCTGCCGGTGATCACGCTCCCGGCCGCGCTGGCGGGGATGGCTGCTGTGATACAGGCTCTATACCGGGACGGCCACTGCTTCCTCTGGGATACGTTTTTCCGGGAATTCCGTACAGACTTTCTCCGCCGGACGCTGTGGGCGCTGGCGCTGGCAGCCGTGCCGGCCGCCGGCTGGCTGGCCGGTTCCCTGCTGTCGGAAACCGCCGCCTATCTGACTGCGGCCATTCCGCTGGTGCTGGTGCTTCTGGCCGGCGGCTATTGGTTCCCGCAGCTGGCCTCCCTGCGGCTGACCAGCGGGCAGTGCCTGAAAAACGCGCTGCTGCTGACGATCATCGAGGTCAAGCCGAACTTCCTGCTGCTGGTCATCGAGTGCGTGTCCGGGGCCCTGACCATCGTGGCCTGGCCCTTCAGCGCGCCGCTGGCCGCGCTGCTCCTGCCGGCGCTGACGCAGCTTCTGATCACAGCGGTGGTCAATCCGGTGCTGGAAGCCCGCGTAATCCGCGAGGACGCGTGATGCGCGCCCCCGCGGGCTGCGGGGGTCAGTCCTCCCGCAGGCGGGTGACGTCGATGGTGCGGATCCCGTCCGGCCCGCTGATGTAATACGTGACTAGGATATCGCCGTTGTCCAGCTGGATGGCGTTGGGATAGCCCAGATCGCCGTTGGGGCCGTCGTCCCGGAGGATCAGCTCCTCCGCCCCGGCCAGATCCGTCAGCTCGCTGTTGCAGAGCCTGGCACGGATGCCGTAGGGCGCGCGGCGGTATCCGTAGGTGACCAGTACGCGGCCGCTCTGCAGGCGCAGCGCATGGAAGGGGCTGGAGCCCCACAGGCCTTCGATCTCCTGAACGGGACCGAAGGTCTTTCCATTGTCCCCGGACACCGCGATATGCAGGTTGAGATACGTATCGTCGAAGTCCACGCCGGGCTTCGTATAGTCGGTCTGGGTGCGGAACAGCCCCACCAGGCGGCCGCTTTCGGTGCGGTAGACGCCGGGCTCCAGGTAGTTCTTCTCCCGGGCGGCATCCAGGCCCATAACGCTGTAGTGATACCAGGTCTCGCCCCGGTCGTCGGAGCGGATCAGGCCGGCACGGGAAAGCTCGTCCAGGTGCAGCGCGCCATAAAAAGGCATCAGGAGCGCGCCGTCCGGCAGTTCCACAATGTTGCCGCGGACGCCGCCGGCCGAGGGGACGCCCTCCATGTGAAGCGGCGGCATATGGCGCCACGTCTGGCCGTTGTCATCGGAGATGCTGTAGCTGGCGCCGTGGGGATAGCAGTCGTACTGTCCGTGGAGCGTCCGGCCGTACCGGGAGAAGGCGTCCGCCCCCCAGGTCTCCGCCCCCTTGCCCAGAGGCACCAGCTGCCAGCGGAAGTAGGTGACAATGATGCGTCCGTCGGAGAGCACGTTGACGCAGGGGTCCTGTTCGCTCATCTCATCGTCGAGAATCACGTGCAGCGCCGGGTCAAAGCTCCTTCCGCCGTCGGGGGAGACGATGAACACGTCCTTGGCCGTGGGATCCACATGGGTGACCCTGCCGTACTCCTTCTGCCGTTCCCTGGCATGGCGGAACGCACAGATGATCTGCCCGTTCTGCAGGCGCGCCAGGTTCGGGAACGCCACATACTCCCCGTCGCGATAGATGGTTTTGTGTTCCAGAATTTTCATAGGGTTCCTATCCTTTCAGGCCGGAGCTGACCAGCGAATTGACGAAAAACTTCTGACAGGTGGCAAATGCAATCATAATCGGCAGCAGCATCAGCACGTTTGCCGCCATGATCGCCGGATAGTTGTACATCTGGTCATCGTGGAACGCCTTGACCGCCAGGGGCAGCGTATAAAGCTTCTTGTCCCACAGGTACAGCAGAGGCTTTTCATAGTCGTTCCAGGACCACAGGAAGTACATGAACAGCAGCGTGGCAACGGACGACTTCACATTGGGCAGGGCAATGCTCCAGTAGATGCGGAAGTTGCCTGCGCCGTCGATCCGCGCCGAATCGATCAGGGCGCTGGGGATGCCGACAAAGGCCTGGCGCATCAGGAACACGCCGAAGGCGCCGCCGCAGAAATAACCGATCCACAGGGCCACATGGGTGTTGAGCAGGCCCAGTTTGGAATAAATCATGTAGGTGGGGATTACGGTGACCATGGTGGGCAGCATCGTGGTCATCAGCTTGAGCATAAAGATCTTGTCCCGGCCCGCAAAGCGCACCTTCGCATAGGCGAAGCCCGCCATGGTACAGGAAAAGAATGTGCCGATCAGCGCAATCACGGAAACTTTTACCGAATTCCAGAAATAGGTCACAAAGGGGACTTTGCCGAACAGCAGCGCCTTGTAGCCCTCTACGGTGGGATTTTGGGGGATCCACTCAATGGGGAAGGTAAAGACGTCGTTCATGCCCTTGAACGATGTGGACAGCATCCAGATGAACGGGATCACCATGACGATGCCGAAGAACCAGATCAGCAGCGTCAGAACAATCTTTTTCACCTGCCCGCCGCCCTTCGTATGCACTTTGGTATGTTTCATGCTCCCTCCCCCTCACTCAGCGCCGCTGTTCTTTTCCGTGCGCCAGCGGAATATGGTGAAGATCATCACGAGTACGCACAGCAGCCATGCCAGGGCGCAGGCATATCCCGTGCGGTAGGTGACAAACGCCGACCGGTAGATGTACAACCCCAGCGTATAGGTGGCCGTGCCGGGCCCGCCGTTGGTGATAACCTGCACGAAGGCCCACATCTGCAGGCTGTTGATGATGCCCAGGATGGTCAGCATGAAGGTCGTGGGCCTGAGCTGCGGCAGGGTAATCTTGAAAAACTGGGTTACGGGGCCGGCGCCGTCCAGATCCGCAGCCTCATAGTAGTCCCTGGGAATGCTCTGCTCCGCGCCGCTGTACATCAGGATGCTGTAGCCCACATTCTGCCAGAGCAGGACAATGGCCACGGCCAGCAGCGCCCAGTCGCTGCTGGACAGCCATCCCGGCAGCGCCTCTTCAGACACGCCCGACAGGAGCAGCAGCAGGTTCACCGGCCCCTTGGTCTTGTGGAACAGCGCCTGCCACACGGTGGCGATGGCCACAATATTGGTGACGTAGGGCATGAAGTACAACGCTCTGGCGCCACCCCGGCCATAGATGGCCCGGTTCATGGCATTGGCCAGAATCGCCGCCAGGAACAGCGTTACCGGCACCACCAGCAGGAGCAGCGCATTGTTGCGCAGGCTCGCGCCCAGATAGATGTCGGAGAACATGTCCCGGAAGTTCTTCAGGCCGACAAACTGGGCGTTTTCAAACCCCTTGAGCAGATTCCAGTCCGTAAACGACATGACCAGGGAAAAGCCGATCCCGAACAGGGTAAACACCACAAAGCCGATCAGGCTCGGCGCAATCAGCAGATAGCCGGTCACATTGTCCGTCAGCCGTGCGCTGTGCATCCCCTTCGGACGCCTTGGGCGTCTGGCCAGGCCGGGGCCGGAGTTTGCCGTTTTTTCGTGCATGAACTCACCTCTCCTTTGCCGGATACAGCGCGTCGGGAGGGAGCCCTCCCGACGGCGCATCTGTATCAATTCATATTTGCAATTTCCGCCTGGCCGAGCTGCTGCATCATATCGACCCACTCGTCCAGCTCCATCTCGCCGTTGAGATAGAGGCCGTACTGCTCGGTGAACAGCGTCTTCTCCATCAAAGAGGTATAGGCCGACAGCGTCGGGTCAAAGTTCCAGCGGGCCACATAGGCCTCATAGGGCGTGGCAACGGCGGCCAGGGCGACCTCTTCCGGATAGACTTCGGTGTGCAGCACGCCGTTGTTGTCGGTGTACTCGGTGAAGGACTTGGTGGCCGCCGCCATGTCGGCGCCGGAATAGATGGGCATGTAGTTGGCCGCCTCCTCGGGGCACTCGTTGCAGATGAACTTGGCGAACTCATACGCCTCGGCGGGATGGGCGGCGGTTTTGGGGACATAGAACGCACCGGCGACGGTGTTATAGGAGACTTCCCTGCCCGCGTCGTTGACGTAGGGAATGTCGGTCACGCCCAGCTCAAAGCCCAATTCGCCTGCGCCCGGATCGTTGAACATGTAGTTCTGCAGCCATACCAGCGTGAAGGGGCCGTCGATGATCATCGCGGTCTTCCCCTCCGCCAGAGCCTGGCGGCGGTTGATGGATTCCGCCTTAATGGTGCCGTAGTCCGGCGTCACCTTGTCCACGGCGGCCAGATCACGGACCCACTTCAGACAGGTTTTGAAGGTTTCATCATCAAAATTGGGAACCACCGTCCCGTCATCCAGACGCTCGACGCTGCACCAGCCGCTGAGCTGCGCGGAGACGTAGCAGATCTGATCCCAGTTGGAGGGGAAGATGCAGCCGTAGAAGCCGTTTTCCGGATCATTGAGCTGCCTGGCCACTTCGGTAAATTCTTCGATGGACCAGCTCTCCGGAATGGTGATGCCGGCGGCGTCGGTCACAGTCTTGTTGTAAAACACCTTGAAGGTATTGCCGGCGTAAGGAACGCCGTAAATTTCGTCGCGATACTGGAGCAGCGAGGTGGACAGCGTGCCGTACATGCTCTCATAGTCGTCGCCGGCAGCCTGAATATACTCATCCAGCGGCAGGGCGCCGCCCGCCAGCACACGCTTGTATACCTCGTCGTACGTCAGATACGTCAGGTCAACCGTTTCGCCGCCGCCGATCATGGTATCAAGATTGGCCAGATAGGCGTCGTCGACCTGGGAACCGACCTCAATGCGGTTGATCTGGATTTCGGGATGGACGGCATACCACTTTTCAAGAATCTTGTCGGCTTTTTCATTCTGCGCCCAGCCGCCGTCGGAAACCCAGTTGAGGGTGATGGTTTCTGTGCCGGTTCCATCCGCGCCGTCATTTCCGGGCGTCTGCACGTCGTCCTGCTTCCCGCAGCCGGCCAGCAGCCCTGCCAGCAGCACCAGAACCAGGCATACACTGAAAATCCGCTTTTTCATGATGTTTTTCCTCCTGATCGTTTATTATTTTTCGGTCCCGAGACCGTTGCCCAAAACAGTCGCTTATCAGTTCGGGCATCACCCGAACTGATGGGGCGAGGACGTCCTCGCCGGCGATTACAGATACACTGTTTCAAAGGAAAGCGCGTCCAGATCGGCCCGCAGCGCGCTGCGCTCCCCGCTGCTCAGCCGCTTGGCCGGCGCGACACAGCTTCCGCACGCATAACCCAGCATGTTCAGGATCTCCTTGACAGCCGGCACCACGCCGTACCGAACCAGCACATGGATCAGGTGATCCACCTGGAACTGCGCCTCCCGGGCCGTGTGCAGGTCGCCGGCGCGATAGCTGTCCCAGATCCGGCGGATTACCCTGGGAATGATGTTGTAGGTAGCGCCGATCCCGCCGTCCGCGCCCATGACCAGCCCCAGAAGCAGCGTTTCGTCCGGCCCGTTGAGCACGTTGATGTTTCCGCCGCGCAGCTCCTTGATCCGGCCCATGGTATAATAATCGCTGCTGGTCCATTTGAGGCCGATCATGTTCGGCACGTCCATCAGCCGGTCGACCATATCCCAGGTGATGTTCACGCCGGCCAGGGGCGAAGCATACATAATGACCGGAAGCCCGGACGCTTCGGAGAGCTCCATGTAGTACTGCCGGATTTCCGCCTCGCCGTACCCGAAGAAGAAGGGCGGAACCGACGAGACGGCATCGGCGCCCACCTGGCCGGCATGGCGGGCCAGCTCCCGGGCCGTGACCAGGTCAATGGCGCCGACGTGGACGATCACGCTGCCCCTGCCGCGGGTTTCGGCGCAGGCCGCCTCGGCCATCTGCATCCGTACGTGCTTCTGCAGGCCCGGCCCCTCGCCGGTGCCGCCGCAGATGTAAAAGCCGTCCATCCCTTCGGAAAGGTGCCAGCGGATCAGCTGCTGGACGGCGGCCTCGTTAAGCGATTCGTCGGCCCTGAGCGGCGTGACCAGCGCGGGCATCACGCCTGTGAAGCGGACGTTGCCTTGTTCTGCCATAAACGACGCACCCTTTCTCACAGGTCCTTATTCTCAATGCCGCATTCCCACGTGCCGAAGGGGCGGGCAATGGTCTCGCTGACGTAGCAGACGCCCCTGCCCAGCCGGGTGATGGACGAGGGACAGTTTCTGCTGATGGGGCCGTAAAGCTCAATGCGGGAGATCATCCGCTGCCAGGAATCGCCGCCGGGATTGCAGATATTGTGCATGACGAAGCGCTCTCTGGCGTTGACCACGTCGCGCGGCCCGATGGTCACGGCCCTGGGCGGCACAGCCCAGACGTCGCCCGCGGCCCCCATGGGCGCGAACAGGGAGTTTTCACAGATGGTCATGTAATGCTGCGTCACCACGCGGGAGCCCAGCTTCAGGAAGTCCTCCAGGCTGTCCGCGGCAAATTCCGGCGCGTCGGGGTCGATGAACGCGATATGCCCGGGCCAGCCGGTGGCGGAGTAGATCACGTCCGCACCGCCGCCGCCGCAGTCCTCAATCATGCGGGAATAGGCGCCGTCCGCCTTGTTCTCATTGGTGAAGACATGCCAATGGTCGACAGGGGGCCGCAG
>JAHZEF010000010.1:0-4620 GCA_019422005.1 Clostridiales bacterium | reverse complement strand
CAGATCCTCCCGGATGTTGCTGTAAAAATGGGTCCGGAACGAGTACCCCAGGCTGGCGCCGTAGGTCAGGGGCGCCACGTTGCCATCCTGATCCGCCCACTCGTCCATGGCGAACGCATGGACGTTGCGGCAGCTGATATTGTACCGGTTCACCATGTTGGCGATGGCGGAATATGCGCCGGGCCACTGATTCGGGAAGATCATGGTCAGCGGCGTGTCCTGTACGTCGCTGAGGTAAATCCGGTGGAAGACGTCCATCACCATATGCAGCAGCGGATCCAGCACCACCTTCACGGAGAATCCGTTCTCATTGGTGTACTCCATATCCTCGCGCCGGATGCTGCGAACGTGATCCAGGGTCTCCTGTGTGTGGGCCGGGAGCCAGGGGGCCGGCTGAAACGTAAACTGGTTCATCTTTAATCAATCCGCCTTTCTGACCGCGCGTTCGGTCATTTACTACAGACAGCACGCCGAAGGAGCGGGCCTCTATGCCTTCTATGCTATCTTAAAAATTAAAATTTGTATTTACGAAATCGAACGCTTCATTTAAGAAAAAAAACACATTTTGCACTTTTCCCGCCCCACCCCTGTGCGTTCCGGCCGCGCGAAAAAACGGTATGATCGCCATTTGCAGAAGGGAAATCCGCTGTATCAGCCGGAAGATTTCCCGAAAATTGCAACCATTTCCCTGGATTTCCCCTGCCCGTCCCGTATGGAGCGCTTTGTGCAGGTTCGCACAAAAACAGGGGGATTTCCCGCCGCTTTTTTACATTTTTCTATGGATTCTGTATTTTTCAGGACACCGGCGGCCCGTACCCGGCACACAGCGCCGGCAGCGCCGCACACCGCATGGGCCGGGGCGTCGCCCGGCACGGCGGAACCGCCGGGAAAGCGGCCGGATTCCCCGGGACGGCGCATGAAAAAAACAGGCCGGGCAGCCCATGGGGGCTGCCCGGCCTGTTTTTCATCCCGTCCCGCAGCGGAGTCCGCATTCCGGCCGGCCTGCGCCGGGCCCGGTTCCGGGAGAATGAAACAGAAAACGCGCGGGAAGGCGGCAAACCGCTTCTTCCCGCGCCGTTCCAATCGCTTCCGCTCACTCCTTCGGCCGCCGGGAAAAGGTGGCCAGAGGGTGGTCGTGTTCTTCTTTCATCTCAAAATGGATCAGCAGCGACAGCAGGGCCCGCAGCAGAATGACTGCGCCCAGAATCACCAGCTCCTGCAGATTGCGGACCAGCACGGTCTTTAAAATCTCCGCCGCCATCTTGAATTCCAGCCCGGAGGCCAGTCCCTGTGCCAATTCAAATTTGAAATCCGTAGGTTTTCTGGTAATCAGCCCCTTGAGATACTGGTAAAAGGACTGAATCGCCGTGATGGTCACAACAAAAATCCCGATCAATTCGCAAAGCGCGATAATCGGCGGTAAAATCGTCTCAATCAGATGTTCCAGCAAGCCACACGCCTCTTTTCCATTTCAAAACTGTTCGCGGCCCCGGCCGCCCCCGGTCAAACCCGCGCGGCGATGGCTCTGGCAGCCTGGACGCCGGAGGCGCCGGCCTGCGCCAGGCCGCGGGTGATCCCTGCGCCGTCGCCGATGGCAAACAGGTTCGGCAGCTGCGTCTCCAGGTTTTGGGAAAGGTTGATCCGTGCCGAGTAGAACTTGACCTCGACGCCGTAGAGCAGCGTATCATAATTGGCGGTGCCCGGCGCAATTTTATCCAGCGCATAGATCATCTCAATGATGTTATCCATATGCCGCTTCGGCAGGACCAGGCTCAGATCCCCGGGGGTGGCGTTCAGCGTCGGACGGGTGAAGGAATGGCCCATCCGGTGTTCATTGGTACGCACGCCCTTGATCAGGTCGCCGAACCGCTGCACCAGGACGCCGCCGCCCAGCATATTGGAGAGCGACGCGATGTGCTTTCCATAGGCGTAGGGCTGGTTGAAGGGGGAGGTGAAGCGATTGGACACCAGCAGGGCAAAATTGGTATTCTCCGAGCGGAGCGCCGGGTCGGCGTAGGAATGCCCGTTGACCGTGATCAGCCCGTCCACATTCTCCGCCACCACATGGCCATAGGGGTTCATGCAGAAGGTGCGGACCGTATCCCCATACTGCTTGGTTCGGTAGAGCAGCTTGGATTCATACACCACGTCGGTAATATGCTCGAAGATCTTGGCCGGCAGTTCCACGCGAACGCCCAGATCCACCTGATTATTGGTCATTTCCAGCCCCAGCTCCCTGCAGCGGTCTGCAAACCACTCCGCGCCGCAGCGGCCCGGTGCGCTGACGCAGAAGCGGCACTCCAGGGAAGCGCCGTCCCCCAGCGTCAGGCTGTAGCCGCCATCCACCGCGGCAATCCGCTCCACATGGGTCTTGAACCGGAACTCACAGTTCTGCTCCCGCAGGTATTCATAGATGTTGGTGAGAATCTTCAGGTTCCGCTCGGTGCCCAGATGCTTGCAGCGGGCCTGCAGCAGATGCAGGTCATTCTCCAGCGCCCGCTTTTCAATGGCCCGGGCCGCCGGCGTGTCCGTCGAAAAGATCTCCTGGGTGGCTCCGAAGCGCACATTGACCGAATCGACATAGTCGATCAGGTCCAGCAGATCCTTATCGTCCAGATAGTCTCCCAGCCAGCCGCCGAACTCCGTGGTAAAATTGTATTTGCCGTCGGAGAAGGCGCCTGCGCCGCCGAAGCCGGACATGATGGAGCAGGGCTTGCAGGAAATACATTCCCGAACCTTGCCCGCCACAATGGGGCAGCTGCGGTGATAGATATCCTGGCCCATTTCCAGAACGACAATGTTCAACTGCGGCTTCAGCTTCAGCAGCTCATAGGCCGCGTACACGCCGGCAGTACCGGCGCCGATGATTGCAACGTCATATGTCATAATTGTTTCTCTCCTTTTCATCGGGGACACGGTTTTCGGCGTGTCTTGGCCGGGCGAAATCTTATCACATTTCCATCCATACGTCAAGAAATCCCCATTTTTTTGGTGAATCTGTGCAAAAACAGGCTGGCATTTTGCACAGATGAGCGCCCGGATCCGTCAGTTGACGGTATTTTCGCCCGGCAGGACGTCGGTCTGAGCGGTTTTAAAATATTCGTCCATGACCGCAATGGCCGCCTTGGCCAAATTTCCGCCCTGCGCGCCCTTCTCCACATAGACCGCGATGGCGATCTGCGGATCCTCCGCCGGCGCATAGCAGACAAAGGAGCCGTTGGCGCTGCCGGTGGAACCGTGCTCCGCCGTGCCGGTTTTGGCGCAGTCGGCAATGTCATATCCCTGGAGTTACGCGTCGGCCGTACCCCGGCTGCCGGAGGCAGCCAGCCGCATCCCCTCTTCAACGCACTTCCCGGCTTCCTCGGAGAACCGGTAGCTGCTGAGCAGTTCCGGCTCGTTTTCCAGGATCAGCTCCTGATAGTCCGCCGACACGATCCGGCTCAGGAACGTGGCGCGATACCGCGGCCCGCCGTTGGCCAGCGCCGCAGTGTAGCACGCCAGCTGCATCGGCGTGAAACGGTTCTCCGACTGCCCGATGGCGGCTGCAATCGTATCCGCGTCATACCAGCCGGACAGCGAGGGGTCGTCGGCATAAACCTTGCCCTTGGTTTCGGCATTGGCCCGGTACCCCTCATTCTCCGGCAGTTCGATGCCCGTGGCTTCACCCAGGCCCAGGTTTTTGGCCACCTCGTCAATGGCCGTGATCCCGGTCAGGCGGCCGGCTTCATAAAAATAATAGTTGCAGGAAACCTCCAGCGCCTCCATCATGTTGATCACGCCGTGGGTCGTCCCGGTATTGGTGTAAATCAGACACTCGGGCTGGTAGGTATCGTAGTAGGTATACTTGCCTTTATCCCGGATCTCATAGAAGCGGCCGATCCCGCCGCTGTCAATGGCAGCGATGGACGTGGCCATTTTAAACACGGAACCCGGCGGATACGCCGCCGACAGCGCACGGTTGTAGTAGGGGCGGTACGGATCCTGGCTGAGCTCTGCAAAGTCCTCAAAATAGGTGGACAGGTCAAACGTGGGATAGCTGGCGCAGGCCAGCACGTCTCCCGTCTTGACCTCCACCGCCACCAGCGCGCCGCCTTCGGCGTCCATGCCCCGCCCCTGGCCGTCGCTGCCGGAGGAGCTCAGGCCGTTTTCCCGCAGATCCAGGATGACATCCTCCAGCGCGCGCTCCGCGGCCTCCTGAAGCCCGATATCAATGGTCAGCACCACATTGTCGCCGGCCTCCGGCTCCTTGGTCCAGCGCTCGTTGAGAATCTCCCCATCCCTGGATACGGTGATGGCCTTTTGTCCGTCGGAGCCGTGGAGATAGTCCTCGAAGGCCTGCTCCAGCCCCTCCTTGCCCACCTTGGCATTCATCAGGTATCCCTTTTCCCGATAGATCTCCTGATACTCTTCCGGGCTCATATCCGCCACGCGGCCTAAAATATGGGCCGCATACCGGGTATTATATTCCCGGACCGTGGTCGTCTGAACCGACAGCCCCGGAATCGCCAGCTCCATGATCGCCGCCAGCGTCTCTGCAGAAACATCGGAGGCCAGAAGATAGCTCTCCAGGCCGGTGCCGTCGATATACCGCAGAGCCAGTTCGTAGCGCCGCCCCACCAC
>JAHZEF010000001.1:67310-72317 GCA_019422005.1 Clostridiales bacterium | reverse complement strand
CCCCGGCAAGCGCTATTATGGCGGCTGCGAATACGTGGACGTGCTGGAAACGCTGACGATCGAGCGTGCAAAGAAGCTGTTCGGTGCTGAGTTTGTCAATGTGCAGCCCCATTCCGGCGCGCAGGCCAATCTGGCGGTTTACGGCGCGCTTCTGGCGCCCGGCGACTGCGTTCTGGGCATGAGCCTGGCCAACGGCGGCCATCTGACGCACGGAAGCCCCGCCAATCTTTCCGGCAAGTATTACGATTTTCACGCCTACGGCGTCAACCCGGAAACCGGACGGATCGACTATGACGAAGTGGAGTCCCTGGCCAAGCAGTACCATCCGAAGCTGATCGTAGCGGGCGCTTCTGCCTATCCCCGCGCGCTGGACTTTGCGGCGTTCGCCGAAATTGCGCACCGCAGCGGCGCGCTGCTGATGGTGGATATGGCCCATATCGCCGGCCTGGTGGCCGGCGGCATGCATCAGAATCCGGTGCCCTACGCCGACATCGTCACCACAACCACGCACAAAACCCTGCGCGGGCCCCGGGGCGGCCTGATCCTGGCGAAAGAGGAATTTGCCAAAAAGCTGAATTCCGGCGTCTTCCCCGGAACACAGGGCGGCCCCCTGATGCACGTCATCGCGGGCAAAGCCGTATGCCTGGGCGAGGCGCTGAAGCCGGAATTCAAAACCTACGCCCGGAATATCGTGGACAACGCCAAAGTTCTGGCCGAAGCGCTGCTGGAAAAGGGCTTTGACCTGGTTTCCGGCGGTACCGACAACCATCTGATGCTGGCCGACCTCCGTCCTCTGCATACGACCGGCCGGGAAATGCAGACCAATCTGGACGACGTCTATATCACAGTCAACAAAAACGCCATTCCCAACGATCCGGAAAAGCCCACGGTGACCTCCGGAATCCGGATCGGTACGCCCGCCGCCACAACCCGCGGCCTGGGCGCTGCGGAAATGAAGACAATCGCCGACTGCATGTACAAGACTGCAGTGAACTATCCCGCCACCCGCGACGAGGTGCGCGCCACAGTCGGCGAAATCTGCAACCGTTTCCCCCTGTATCGCTAATCCCTTCCATCCTCATAAATTTTCCTCGGGAAAGCAAAGGCGGACATTCCAGTCGGAATGTCCGCCTTTGCTTTCCTGCAAAACGGAGGGCGGCCGGTTTTTCAGCGCACCGTACCATTGCCCAAAGTGGAAAGATAGTTCAGGTCGTCGCGAATGCACAGGACAATCTCCGGCTGATAGGCGTCGATATACGCGGAAAGCGTCTTGTCCGTATAGTACCGCAGATCCAAAGAGCGCATCTCGTCAAAGCTCATCCAGGCAATGGCCTCGAAGGCATTGGTAAACGAATCGCCCCAAATCAATACGCTGGGCAGGTCATCCCGTCCGGTATCCACAATGGTTTCAGCCTGGTCGCCGCCCATATAGAGGTTGTAATACACAGTCTCCCAGGCGCTTTCCGGCAGATCCAGCACCGACGGTTCCGACGGCGCGCCGTTGTCCGTCCTGGTGAACGGCACGGCCAGGTCGGAAGCGTACACCCAAAGCTTCTCCGAGACAGGCGAGAGGCCGTAGAGCTTCCGATTATAGGTTCCCAGAAACGGGTTCGGCAATTGGGAGAATTCGATGTGCTCCTCCGTCACCACCGGGAACTCCCAGCCCTGCTCCAGCAGCACGTCGCAAACCGCCCGGTAGGTCTCGTACGCCCCCAGCAGATTATAATGGTGATCCACCGTGGAATAGACCGTGCCCGGGTCCTCTGCGGATGCAAACTGCGGACGCATCAGCAGCAGCGGAACTCCCGCAGCTTCCATGGCCTGCCGGAACGCCGTCTCCGTGTGTTCCAGGTGCACGGCATTATCCTCCTGCCATGCAGGATAGACGTCACGGAACAGGGAACGCTGTTCCGGCACGCCCACATAGAGCAGCGTGCCGCCGTAGCCGGATACCTGTGCTTCAATCGCGTGCAGTTCAGCGGCCATCTGCGCCGCCTCCGCCGCATACGCCCGCGCACTGTAGTCCGGAATCGGGTTCTGCGGCAGCAGAACCTCGTCTGTCATCACCACGCTGTTGACCGACGCCCTGCCGCGCAGCATTTCAAAGGCAGTATACGCCTTCAGCCAGGCGTCGCGGCCGTAAAACCGGTCGGACAGGCAGTCCTCCCAGCCGGAAAAATATGCGCCGCTCCAAAACGTCTCCCCGTTCAGCACAGGAACCGAGGCCAGCGAACGGTTCTCGTATATGGAATACCCCGCCGCAGGCTTCAGCGGAGAACCCGGAAGAACCGACACCGCCGTCATCGCCGGCACCAGGAACAATACGGCCAGCACCGGTACGACCAGCAGCAGCTTCATCAGCTTTTCCTTCACAGCCATCGCCTCCTCAAAAACGGAAATAAATAAACGGATTGAACGATGAATTGGCCAGCGTCAGGAGGGACAGCGCGAACACCAGCAGCAGCCAGGCCGTGTATGCAATCCGGGCTGCAGGCCTGTCCCGCCAGGGCGCTGCGAGCCGCTGCAGCAGCGGCGTCGAGAGCACAATGCCGAACAGCAGTTCCAGCCCATACTGCCGCAGGAACCAGCCTGCATACTGCCAGTCGGCCGCACCGCCGGGCGTCCCGGCAAACATCGCCGTCAGGTAGCGCCCAATGGCGTCCAGGCTGGTACAGTTGAAGATCACCCAGCCGATGAGCACAAAAAACAGCGCGTACACATGCCGCAGAAAACGCGGCAGCTTCTCCAGAAGGTTTCCCAGAAACAATTTTTCCAGAATCAGCAGCACGGCAAAGTACAGCCCCCACAGCACAAAATTCCAGCTTGCCCCGTGCCAGAGTCCTGTCAGGGCCCAGACAATCAGCAGGTTCAGCAGCTGCCTCGCCCTTCCCTTCCGGTTGCCGCCCAGCGGGATATAGATATAATCCCGAAACCAGGTGGACAGGCTGATATGCCAGCGGCGCCAGAAATCTGTAATCGAATTGCAGAGATACGGAAAATCAAAGTTCTCCAGAAAGTGAAAGCCGAACATCCGTCCCATGCCGATGGCCATATCCGAATAGCCGGAAAAGTCAAACAGGATCTGGAGCGCAAAGCAGACTGCGCCGATCCAGGCCTTGGCCGGCGTCAGCGCCGCCGCACTGAGCCCGAAAACCGCCGCAGCAGCTTCTCCGAGGGGGTTTGCCAGCAGCATCTTTTTTCCGAGTCCCACAAGGAAGCGCTGCATCCCCTCATAGAACCCGTCAAAGTTCTCCCGGCGCGAGACGATCTCGCCGGCCACCGTTTCATAGCGGACAATGGGTCCGGCCACCAACTGTGGAAACAGGGAAACATACAGCGCTACATACAGCGGATTCCGCTGGGCCGGCACCGTCCGGCGGTATACGTCCAGCACATAGCTCATGGACTGGAACGTGAAAAAGGAAATTCCAATCGGCATGATCACCGAAGGGATGGGAAGTTCCAGGCCAAGCAGGCGGTTGATATTCTGCAGCGCGAAGCCCGTGTATTTATAATACCCCAGCACGCCCACCATGCCGGCCAGCGCCGCCGCCAGGGCCCAGCGCCTCCCCCGCCCGGTACGCGCCCGCTCCATGGCCAGCGCAGTCCCGTAGCTCAGTGCGATGACAGCCAGCATCACGAAGATCCCCTTCGGCTCCCCGTACAGGTAAAACCCCAGGCTGAACGCCAGCAAAATCAGATTCCGGGCGGAGCGGTATCTGCGCGGCACAATGAAATAGCATACCAGCACCGCCGGCAGAAACACAAATAAAAACGCAAAGCTGGAAAACACCATAAGCAACCCCTCTTTCTCTTTCCTCGGAAACGCTTTCCAGTCGAATGTTCCGCCCCTGTATGGCAGGGGCGGAAAAAGCGTACGCTTTTTCCCTCTTGCGGCCGCCGGTCAGAATTCCTCCACCTCGGCAAATTTCCGGAAATATTCCACCAGAAACTCATAATACTTCCAGACCTCGGTATTGTCCACCTTGTTCTGGCTGCAGCTGACCACCAGGTCCCGCTGGCATACCGGCGCTTCAATCGGCAGAAGCAGCATTTCCGAGGTATCCAGCCGCCCCCAGGTAAATTCCGGCCAGAAGCCCACGCCCATACCGGCGGCGATCAGGTTCCTGACGGCCGCGGGGGAGTCGCTTTCAAAGATCACCTTCGGCGTAAATCCGGCATGGGCGCAGAATTTATCACAGATGGCGCGGAACTGCTTGTACCCTCCGGCCAGGCAGACAAATTCTTCCCCCGCAACCTCCGCCAGCCGGATCGACTGCCGCCCTGCATACCGCCCCTGCCGGGGCACCGCCAAGAAGATCCGCTCTGTGCATACAAAGGCCCGGCTGGCGCCGGTCGGCTGGTTCTGATAAAACAGCCTCGTGGACACATTGATGTCGCAGGCGTCCATTTCACTGTTCTGAAACAGCTGAAAATTAATATGATGCTGCTGCCGCTTATACGCGATCACAGAAGCCGTAATGATCGTGGACGCCGCCAGCACATTCATATGGATGGTGGTGCTCTCCAGGTTGGCCATCGCCGCCAGCTCCTTCGGAACCTGCTCCAGCGTGCGCACAACCGGATCCAGCTTTTTATAAAGGAACCGCCCGTACTCCGTCAGCACAATCCCGCGGCCCTTGGAGGCAAACAGCGGCACGCCCAGTTCCTTCTCCAATCGATGAATCGACTGCGTCAGCGCCGGCTGGGCAATATGCAGCTTCTCCGCGGTCTGCGTCACATGCTGGCTTTCGGCCACGGCACAAAAATAGCGAAGCTGTGACAATTCCACAGGGATCCCCCATTTCCTCCAGTTTCATACGTTTTCTATTATAAATGTTTTGTGCATTTTGACAAGTCTTTTCTTTTTTATAATGTAAACCATATGAATTTAATATTTATAATATATTAGTAATTATTGATATTCCATGTTAGGATAGGAACGAAATCAATCAAAGAGAAAAGGAACGTGAATCCAATGCCTCAAATTCTGGAAGCCATTATGCT
>JAHZEF010000001.1:44819-67300 GCA_019422005.1 Clostridiales bacterium | reverse complement strand
ACGCCTACAAGGCGTATAAAGCCCGCACCGCCGCCAGCTCCAGTCTGACCTTCATCCTGATGATCCTGTTCGGCTATCTCTGCGGGATCGCCGCCAAGATCCTCTCCGGCAACATCAATTACGTCCTGGTTGTTTATTTCCTGAATCTGATTACAGTCTGCCTGAATCTGCTGGTTTACTTCCGGAACCGCGGTCTGGACCGCCGTGCCGCTGAAACCCGTTCCGCCTCCCGCAAGCCTGCGGTGGCGTAAGCGGTCTCCATACAGAACTGACAGGCGGGAGCGCATCGGCTCCCGCCTGTTTTTCATCGGCGCCCCACAGCCCGGCCGCGCTCAGGGAAGTTCCTGCTCCAGCGCGCTGATCCTGGAACGGTCCCCGATCACAAAGATCTGATCCCCCTGCCGGAACACATAATCCGGCGTGACCTCCGTCAGGATTTCGTTTCCATGCTCCACCGCGATGATGTTCAGGCCATACCGCCGGCGCACGTCCAGATCCACCAGCCGGTGATTCAAAAACCGGTTGGGAATCATGACCTTGGAAATATCGATCTTTTCGCTCAGTTCGATATAGTTGAGAATTTTGGAGGGCTCCAGCCGCCGCGCCAGGCGAACCGCCATATCCCGCTCCGGATAGACCACCTCCGCGCCCAGCTTCTCCAGGATCTCCCCATGCTCCGCACTGGCAGCCTTGGCGATCACCCGTCCAATTCCCAACCCCTTCAGGTGCAGCGTTGTCAGGATCGACACATCCATCTGTTCGCCGATACAGACCACCGCCACCTCGCAGTTCTGGATCCCGGTCTCCAGCAGCGTGTTCTTATCCAGCGAATGAACGACAAATGCGTTCTCCGTATATTCCCGCAGCTGTTTGATCCGGTCCTCATCTGCGTCGATGACCAGAATCTCCCTGCCATGGCTGGCCAGTTCAATGGCCAGCGCCGTCCCAAAGCGTCCCAGGCCGATGATGCCGTAAGACGTGCCCTGCGCCGTGCGTCTTCCAAAACTCATGTTGTGTTTCCTCCTCTTAACCAATGGCAAGATTGCCCTCGGGATAGCGCACCCGCTCTTCCCTGCCAAAGTACCAAAGCGTCGCCACAGTCAGCGGCCCCAGCCGTCCGATATACATAATGAGGATCGACAGCAGCTTGCTTGCCGCGCTCAGATCCGGAGTAATCCCGGTGGACAGCCCCACCGTGCCGAACGCGCTGGTGACCTCAAACAGCACGTCCATCAGGCGCAGCTGCGGTTCCAGCGCCGCCATCACCCATGTCCCGACCACCACAACCATGGCGGCCAGCAGCGTGATCACCGCCGCCTTCTGGAAGATTTCCCGCGGGATGCTGAAGTGAAACGCCTTGGCGCTCCGGTTGGTTGCAGCCGTCTTGATCCCCTGCAGCAGTACAAAGAAGGTGCTGGTCTTGATGCCGCCACCGGTGGATCCGGGCGACGCGCCGATAAACATCAGCGCCGTGATCACCAGCAGGCCCGCATTGGAAAACGAACCCAGCGGATATGTGGAAAAGCCGGCGGTCCGCGCCGACACGCTGTGAAAAAACGCCCCGAGCCAGGTGATCTCCTCGGTGGCCTTCAGCAGCAGCGTGCCTGCCAGCAGCAGCGCGGCGCTGACGCTCAAAACCACCTTGGAATGCATCCGCAGCGCCCGGAAGCGCAGGCGGCAGTCCCACAGGTCCTTGATCACCAGGAAGCCGATGCCGCCAAATATGATCAGGCCGCAGGTCGTCAGATTCAGCAGCACATCGCTTTGGTAGGGGATCAAATTCCGGAAGCCGCCCAGGATGTCGAAGCCGGAATTGTTGAACGCCGCCACCGAATGGAACAGGCTGATCCCCAGCGCTTTCCAGAACGGATAATCCCGGATAAACACCAAAAAGCTCAGCAGCGCGCCCGCCGCCTCAAAGATCACCGTGGTCAGCAGAATGCTTTTGACAAAGCGGATCAGCCCCCGGCCCGAATCCAGATTCATGGCTTCCCGGATCAGGAGCCGGCCTTTGAGGTTGATTCGTCTTCCCATGGCCAAAATGATTCCGGCTCCGACGGCCGTGACCCCCAGCCCGCCGGTCTGAATCAGCAGCGCCAGCACAAACTGGCCGAACGGCGTAAACGTATCGCCGGCGTCCACCGCCACCAGGCCCGTCACACAGACGGCGCTGGTGGATGTATAAAGCGCGTCAACATAGGAAAGTTCCACACCCTCCTGCACGCTGACGGGCAGCATCAGAAGCAGCGACCCTATCAGGATAACCGCCGCAAAGCCAAAGGCGATAATACGCGCCGGCATCTGCCGCTGGAGCAGTTTCAAAGAGCATCCCTCCACAGGCGTCCGCTGCGGCGGACGCTTTCGCCGGCCCGGGCCGGCGTTTGTTTCATCCATTTTACGCGCTTATGCCGTTAAGATGGCGTTCAGATTCACTTCCTGCTGCAGCCGGGGACGCGCCCCCCTCCGTTTCGCCGGCGGGCCTCCGGGCCTTTTCGGGAAGCACGCCCGGGCCGGATCCGGCCAGCGCCCTCTGAAAAGCGGAATTCCGGCCCATGGGCCGGAATTCCTGTATCCTGCGCGTCAGATCCCTGCGCTGTCCTGCTCTGCGGTAAAATAAACAAAGAACACGTCGCCGGTGCTGTCATCACTGAAAAATTCCAGATAGGAAACCGAGAAATCCTGATTCCCCGAAGGCACTTCAAAGACCAGTTCCCCGGTGCGTTCCTCCTGAATCGCCAGTTCGTATTCCATCGGGAACTGCGCTTCCGACAGTCCGTCCTCAATGGGCATCGCAAATGCGTCCTCCGCCGTATCGTTCCACTGCGCCTGGAAATCCGTGTCATACATGGCGATGGACGAAAGCCCCGTATTCTTGACCGTCAGATCCACCACCAGCAGCGAATTCCCCTCCGCGGCTGTATAGGTTCCGTACGTCTGCGTCAGACGGGCGCTGTTGACCGTATAGTCAAAAAAATACGAATGCATCGTATCACCCAGATACCCCAGGGCGACTCCGTCGTCATCGGGATACCCGTCTGTTCCGCCGGGCGCCGTATCTCCGCCGTCCGCATCCGGAGCCTCTTCCGCATCCGGCGTCTCCTGGTTCTCCTCCGCCGCTCCGCCGTCTCCCCGTGCCGCGTCCGCCAGGCTGTCGATGCTGTCGCATCCGGCCGTCACCAGCAGAAGCAGCAGCGCCAGCAGGCATATCCATGTTCTCCTCATTTCTTTTCCTCCTGAATTGAGCCGGAACTTCCGGCAATTTTTTTCACCCGGCTGCGCCGGATGGCATGAACATACCATAGCACACCGCCGGCGTGCCCGCAAGCAGAATCTCACAGGCTGCGTACAGATTGTTCCGCCTGCTGCCATTGGAAAAACTGTTGCGCCCGCCGCGCCGCCATGGTACACTGAAAAGCATAAATCCCCGAAGTGCAGAAGCGCACGTCGGAAAAAGGGGGCTTCTGAAATGATTACAGAAGTTGTCGCCGCGCTGATCCGGGACGGAAACCGGTTTCTGATTTGTCAGCGTCCGCCTCACAAGGCCAGGGGCCTGCTCTGGGAATTTGTCGGCGGCAAGGTGGAGCCCGGAGAAACCGGAGAGCAGGCCCTGATCCGGGAGTGCCGGGAGGAACTGGATGTGGCCGTCTCCGTCGGCGGCGTCTTCATGGAGGTTACCCATGTCTATCCTGATCTCACTGTCCACCTTACGCTGTTTCACGCCGCCATAGTCTCCGGCGAACCGAAGCTGCTGGAACATTGCGGGATCCGATGGATCACCCCCGATGAAATCCCCCAATATCCCTTCTGTCCCGCAGATGAGGAGATCCTCCGGCGGCTGCAGAACGGCTGACCGGCCCGCCAATGCCCCTCCCCTGAAAGGAGCGCCGTATTTTATTCAGAATCCCGGCCCGATTTTGCGTTCCCGGCCCAACCCCTTGAGCGTTCATACAAACGCAGCGAATCAATATCCAAATCGGTGCGGGAACGGACGCTTCCTTCTTTGGGCCAATCCGCCAAAGCAGCCTTTGGCCGGCAGTCTGACAGGGCGCACCGCTCCAAAGCCATATCGCATACAGCGTCAAGGCGAGCTTTCCCTTCCCAGTGTCAAAGAGCACCTTGCAGGAGCAGGCTGCACAGTGTTACAAGCATGATGCAGCCTGCCCTTACGGCAGCCGTCCAGGCGGAGCGGCGCAGTACATTTGCCAGCGCGCGCCAGTTCCCCTTACATCTTTTTGAGGGCCTCAATCCCATCCCGCAGGCCCCGTGGGCGTTTAACGCCTTTTCGCTCACAGGATTCATCAAGGATTCGTCATGCTGCATCGGCCACACGAATATCTGCCGGTGCCAGGATCCATGCCGGAATGGGCCTGAAAAGCAATGTGACAGGGTGCCGCCCAGCGGGAGCGGCACCCTGGCCAAAGCCTTGAAATTCCTGATTTCATCCATGTTAGTCCCGCTGTGTTTACGTCGGCAAGCCTGGGGCATGCCGGCGGCGGGCCCGATGATCAGGTTCCGGGCGTCCGCGGAGCGCTGCGCCTTGTCCGGGTTCAGCTCCGGGCCGGCCATGCCCATCCGATCCGTGCACGGTTTTCCGCCGGCGGGCGGCCGGAATACAATACGCGGGACGACGGCTGCGGCATCGCGCTGTGATCCCATCTGCTTTGGTTCTGCCATCCGGGCACTGACGCGCCTCCGGCGTTTCAGGCGCCGCTGGCGCAGGGCCCCCTGGACGCGCTCTGCCGTGTCCGCCGAATCCGGGGAGGAAATTGGATGCTGGAAGAGATTTTGGAAGCACAGGCTCAGGAGACGCCTGTCAAACACCGGACATTTGAATCCGTAACGCTGACCGGGGCCAGTCTTGCAGACCTGGAGTTTGAATCCGTCCAGTTTCTGCACTGCCGCTTTCTGGGATGCGATTTTTCCGGTGCGGCATTCGACCGCTGCCGGTTCTCCGGCTGCGCCTTCCCGGAAAGCCGGTTCCCCGAGACAATATGGCGCTCCGCCGCATGGGAGGGCTGCCGGGCCGACGGCTGCGATTTCACCCACAGCCGCTGGAAGGCGTTCCGCCTGTCGTCCTGCTCTTTCTGCTTTTCCAACTGGGCGCAGTCCGTTTGGAACGGCGGCGCCGTTGCAGGCTGCAGCCTGAAAAGCGCGCGGCTGGCCCAGGCCCGATGGAATCACCTGGAGCTTTCCGATACCGATTTTACCGAAGCGGATTTCTTCCGCACGCCCCTGCGGGGGATCGACTTTTCCAGCTGCGTCATCGAACGCATCGCCGCCTCGGAAACCCTGGAGGAATTCCGGGGCGCCGTCATCAACCCCATGCAGGCCGCCGATCTGGTCGTGCTGCTGGGGATCCAAATTCTCTGACCCGCTGAAGCGTCTGCAGGCGGCGTGCCTCCCGGCACGCCGCCTGCAGTTCGTTTCCCCCGGCTGCGCGCCGGTGTGACGGCCGGGCGCATTCAGCAGCCGCGCGGAGCGCGGTTCCCCCGCACAGCCCCGCCGCCCCCTGCGGGGCCGCCGGTGTCTCTGCGGGCTACACCAGGATCTCCGCCCGGCTGCCGCCGCTTCGTTCCTTCCTGACCACGATCTGACGGTCAATCCTTTCCTTCAGTTCCGCCACATGGGAGATGATTCCCACCAGGCGGTTCCCCTCTGCAAGCCCCGACAGCGTCCGGATTGCCTGCTGCAGCGCCTCTTCGTCCAGAGAGCCGAAGCCCTCGTCCACAAACAGGGTTTCCAGGCGGATTCCTCCGGCGGAGGCCTGTACCTCATCGGAAAGCCCCAGCGCCAGAGACAGCGACGCCTGAAAGGACTCGCCGCCGGACAGGGTCTTTACGCTGCGCTCTGTCCCATTGTAATGATCCACCACATCCAGCTCCAGCCCGCTCTGGCTTCGGTGATGTTCCGCCGTCTGCCGCCGTTTCAGTTCATACTGCCCTCCGGACATCATCAGAAACCGCGTATTGGCCCGGGCAATGACGCGGTCAAAATACCGCATCTGGACGTACGTCTCCAGCGCAACCTTCTTGCCGCTCAGAAACCCGTTGGCCGTATCGGACAGCGCCCGCAGCCAGGCCAGCCGCTCCTCCAGCGCCTGCTGCTTCCCCGCCTGCTCGCGGATATTGCGAAGCGCCGCGTCATTGGCGGAGATTCTGGCATGCAGCGTATTCTGCAGCGCACGCATCTCCACGCGCCGGGCAGTCAGCTCTGCCTTTTCCGCTGCAGCGCGGCCGGTGTCGAGGACACGCGCCTCCGCGCACTGCGCTTCCAGCTGCCGGATCCGGCCGTTCCATTCCGTCACAGAGGCCTCGCACCTCCGGACGTTCTGTTCCACCCGTCCCACTGCATCCCGGATGGCGGCAGAGCGGGTTTCCAGTTCCGCCCGCCGCGCTTCGGCAGTCCGCCTGTCCGGATAGCGCAGCCGGCCGGACAGCTCCTGCAGCCGGCGCCGCATTTCCTCCGCCTGCCCGGCAGCCGCCGCACACTGGGTTTCCCGCTGCGCCGTTTCCCCTTCCAGCTTCCGGAGCTCCGCTTCCGCCTGCGGGAGCTTCTGTTCCAGTTCCGTTTTTCTCCGCAGCCGCCGCTCTTCCTCCGCAGCCTGCGCATGCAGATCCCGGAGCTGTTCGGCGCCGGTTTCCAGCAGCGCGGCAACCGTCTCCTGCGCCCCCTCCAGCGAATCGCCGCCCAGCAGCGCCGCGATCCGCTCCAGCAGCGCCTGCCGGCCCGCCTCAGCGCGCCCTTTCAGCTCGCCCGCCGTCCGGCTGGCAGCTGCCGCCGCCTCCTGCGCCCGCTGTGCCGCCTCCTGCGCTTCACGCAGCTGCGCCTCCGTCGGCGCGCGTTCCGATTTCCGTGCCGGTGCCGGATGCTCCGCCGCGCCGCAGACCGGGCAGGGGACTCCGTCCCGCAGCGTCTGCGCAAGAATACCGGCCTGCTCGTCGAGGAACGCCTGATTCTTTCTGCAGTACGCCAGCTGCGCCTTTTCCGCCGACGCGGAAGCCCGCCCATAGTCCGCCTGCGCCGCGGCAAGCCTGGCGGCGAGACCGCCGTAGGCCTGCAGTTCCCGCTGCAGCGCTTCCAGATCCCGCTGCCGCAGCGCCGCCTGTTCCCGCTCATGAAGCAGACGTTCCCGCTGCGCGCCGGCCTGCTGCAGCGCCAGGCTTTCCCGCTTCCATTCCTCCAGGCGCTCCCGCCCGTCCTGCAGCGACCGGCGCAGCTGTTCCAGCTGCGCCTTTTTTCCCTCCAGCCGGCCGCAGAACGCTGTCAGTTCGGCGTCCTTTTGCTCCCGTTCCGCGTATCCGGGCAATTCCGCCTCCATCGCCGCAGCCTCCCGTTCCAGGGCTGCCGCGTCCGGCAGGCGCGCCTGTTCCCGCTCCAGCGCCTCCTGCAGCCGTTTCAGTTCCGACGCGCACGCCGCATGGTTTTCCCGGGCGGCACGCAGTGCAGCGCCGGCTTTTTCGTACGCTTCCGCCTTTCCCAGCAGCGTATTGGCCGCTTCCAGGCGCTGTTCCAGCGCCTGCAGCTCCGCCTCTGCCCGCTGCTGTCCCTCCCGGTCCCGCTGCAGAATACGCTCCAGCAGCTCCAGCGTATCTGAAACCGGAAGCTCCCCGGCTTTCGCCCGCTCCAGCATGGCTTCCAGCCCCTCTTCGGCGCTGCAGCGTACCCCGGCAATGTATTGCCGCACACTCTGCCCGGCGGCTTCACACTGTCTGGTCAGTTCCCCTGCCTCCTGCCGCAGCTGTTCCTGCAGCTCCCGGTAGTAGCCGGTTTTGAAGATTTCGCGGAAAATCGCCTGACGGTCTTTTGTTTCCGCCAGCAGCAGCTTCAGAAAGTCCCCCTGGGCGATCATGGCAATCTGGGAAAACTGTGCGCGGTCAACGCCCAGAAGTTCCCGGATTGCCAGATTTACCTCCCGCACCTTCGTCACCACGCGGCCGTCGGGGCAGGTCAGCTGTGCGTCAGCCCGCTGCGTGGCAACGCCGCCGCGCAGCGCCGGCCGGTCGTACTCCGGATTGCGCCGCACCGTATAGTGCGCCCCGGCATAGGAGAAGGTCAGCGTCACCTCCGTAGGCGTTTCCGGCGCGGCATATTTGGAACGCAGCATGGCGGGCTCCCGGCTGCCGCCGCTGGCCTCGCCGTACAGCGCAAAGGTGATGGCGTCAAAAATCGTCGTCTTCCCCGCGCCGGTATCCCCTGTGATCAGGTACAGCCCGCTGGCCCCCAGCCGGTCCAGCTCCAGTTCTGTCCTCCCTGCGTAGGGGCCGAACGCAGACAGGATCAATCGAACAGGCCTCATCCGTCTTCCCCCCAAATCCGCTCCATCAGCCCCGCGGCAAACCGCCGCTGCGTCCCGCTCATGGGCCGGCCGTTCTGCGCTTCGTAAAATTCTGAAAACAGCTCCAGCGGCGATTTCCGCTCCGGATCCGCCGGGCCGGACAGCTGCAGCCCCGCCCTGGTGCGCCGGTTATCATAGTCCAGCTTCAGGAGGTTTGGGTAGATTACCCGCAGGCGTCCCACCGCATTCAGGACGTCCTCTTCATCCAGCAGCGTAATATGCAGGTAGTCGTCGGTTGCGGTCCCCGCATACCGTCTGCGGTCCGTCAGTTCCTCGTAAGTTCCCCGCAGCTCCCGCAGCTCCCGTCTGGGCGTCAGCGGCGCTGTCCTGACCGTCACGGCTCCCTTGGGGCCCAGCTCCACAATGGTCACCGATTTCTGCTGCGCCGCCTCGGAGAAGGAATACTTCAGCGGCGTGCCGCAATACCGTATGGTCTCGGCGCCGACGCGCTGCGGGCTGTGCAGGTGTCCCAGCGCCACATAGTCAAATCCGGCAAACACGGCGGCGTCCACCTGATCCGTCCCTCCCACAGAAAGTTCCTCCGACTCTGCGCGCTGCGCGCCGGCGACAAACTGATGCGTCATCAGGACGTTGCGCCGCGTATGGTCTACCGCCATTTTTTCCACAGCCAGACGGACCGCGTCGGTGTAAGTCTCCACCTCTGCCGCCGGGTCAAACCGCCGGACATGGGCCGGGCGCACAAACGGCAGCATGTAGATCCCCACCTCGCCGTACGCATCCTGCAGAACCGCCGGCGTCACCACGCCGCTGTACACCGGCGACAGATGGATGCCGCTGGCCTCCATCAGACGGCCGCCGAAGGCAAGCCGTTCCGGCGAATCATGGTTTCCGCTGATGACAAACACCTGCAGACGCCGGTCGGCCAGCCGGCAGAGGAACCGGTCAAACAGCTGCACCGCCTCTCCGGACGGAACCGATTTGTCATAGACGTCCCCTGCGATCAGGACGCCGTCAGGCCGCTCTTCCCCAATCACATCCAGGATCCGCTCCAGAATATACGCCTGGTCTTCCAGCAGGCTGCATTCATGGAGCCGCTTGCCCAGATGCAAATCAGAAATATGAATCAACTTCACGCGCATGCTCCTTCCCGCCGGCCCTGCAGTATGCCGTCAGGGCGGCCGCCTTTACCGGCGGCCGCCCTGCTGCAACTGATCCAGCCGATCCTGCACATCCTCCAAAAGATCCTCCAGAATCTCATGGTCATCGGCCCATGCCTCATAGCCTTCGCTTTCCATATCCTCCGGCTCCCGGGCCTCCAGCCGTTCCATCCGGCTCCGTATCTGCGCCCGGTACCGGCACAGCCCCTCCTGATCCAGCCTGTCCCAGTCGGGTTCCTCCCGGAAATCCGGAAAGAGAATCTGTTCCGCCATCCGTCAGCCCTCCCTTCCTGCCGTTTCCTCACTCCGTCTGCGGCGCTGCCGGAGCCCGCTCCCGCGTACGCAGCTGCCAAAAAGCCACCGCGCTGGCCGCAGCCACGTTCAGGGAATCCACGCCGTGGGACATGGGGATCTGCACGGTGTAATCGCAGCAGGCCAGCGTTTGCGCCGCCAGGCCGTCCCCTTCCGTCCCCAGAATCACAGCCAGCTTCTCCTCCGCCTGGAGCCGCGGGTCCTCCAGGCTGACGGCCTCATCGCTCAGCGCCAGCGCGGCCGTCCGGAAGCCCATCCGCAGCAGCCGCTCCAGCCCCTGCTGCGGCCAGTCGGACGGCGTGTCTCCAATGCGCGTCCATGGGACCTGAAACACCGTACCCATGCTGACCCGGGCCGCCCGCCGGTACAGGGGATCGCAGCACGTCGGCGTCACCAGGACCGCGTCCACGCCCAGCGCCGCCGCAGAGCGGAAAATGGCGCCCACATTGGTGGCGTCCACAATTCCCTCCAGCACCGCCACACGGCGCGCATCCGCGCACAGTTCCTCCGCCGAAAGCAGCGCCGGCCGGCGCATTGCGCACAGCACCCCGCGGGTCAGCGCATATCCCGTCAGGCCGGCCAGCACGCTGCGGTCCGCCGTATAGAGTGGAACCTCCCCGCAGCGTTCCGCCAGTTCCCGGCCCGGGCCGCCGAGCTGCCGCCGCTCCATCAGCAGCGCGGCCGGCTCATATCCGGCGTCCAGCGCCCGCGCAATCACTTTCAGGCTCTCCGCAATGAAAATCCCCTTTTCCGGCTCCAGGCGGTTCCGCAGCTGCGCCTCGGTCAGGCGCGCAAAAATGTCCAGTTCCGGCGCAGCGGGATCCGTGATCTCTATGACATTCAGCATGGTATGACCCCCTCCACGCACCGTCCGGGCGCCATGCCCCATCTTCCCGGAAGCAGGCGGACGGCCCTCCGTCTCCCCCGCCCCGAAGCTGCAGCGGTGTGAGCGGTATTGCTTATGATTATATCATGCCGGCCGGCCTTTGAAAAGCCCGCCTCCGCCGGAACGTACGCCCGCCCGGTATTCCCGCCGGTCGATCCCCTCCGCCAGGCTCTGCAGGCCGCGCTCCCCATCCGCCGGCAGGGTCTGTTTCTGCAGACAAAAAGGCTGCATTTTTCTCAAATGCAGCCTTTTTGCCATGTGGAATGAATAAAAATGGGATGCTTTGTGCACGGATACTGTACCACCTGCCGAAGCTGCCCGCAAGCCCCACGGGGGGTTCCGGCTTCCTCCGTGCAGCGGCGGCCCAAAATCCCCGGCGCAGGGTTATCCCCCGGAAAATTGCACGAATCAGCGCGGCCTCCGCTCCAAAAAGTGTCATTTTTCACCAGTATGTTTGGCAATAGATTCTAAAATTTTGCGGCTGTTTTCTCTTTTTCTGTGAAAAAAAGGGAAACCCGGCCGGGCATCCCCCGGCAGGCCGCCGGAACCCCTCCGAAGCAGGCAATTATAACCCCCTGGGGGGCTTGTGGCCGTCCGTGTAATTCGATACAATAAGATGGAATTCAACCGTTGAATCAATTTCACACATTCCCGGAGGCACTTTTTATGAAAAATTATTTTGCCGTTTTCCTGATTCTCGTCCTGCTGGCCGGCATGCTGGCCGGCTGCGGAACGCCCGGAACAGCGGCTGACCCTTCCGTCTCAGAACCCGCCGTCCAGCCCGATGCGCCGGACACGCCTGCGGCGCCGGACGGCGCCGGCGCGGGCACCCGAACCGTGACCGACTGGAACGGCCGCGCGGTGGAAATCCCCGATCCCGTCTCCTCCATCGTCTGCGTTAACGTCAGCACGCTGCGGTATACCACATATCTGGACGCGCTGGATCTGCTGGCGGGGGTCGAGGAAAATGAGCTCGGCGCCACCTGCGACAAGCCCTTCAGCTATCTGCATCAGGATCTGTTTGAAACCCTTCCGCAGACCGGCAACAACGGCGAAACCTACGACGAACAGATCATCGCTGCGGATCCCGATGTGATTGTGGCCTATCTGGATACGGAGTCCGCCGACAAGCTGCAGGGGCGGACCGGGATTCCGGTGGTGACCATCCCCCATCTGGAAGGCATTCTGGACGAGGAAGTCTTTTTCACGCTGGAATTTCTGGGCGACGTCTACGGAAAGCAGGAGCGCGCCGCGGCGCTGACGGATTACCTCCTGGAAATCCGCCAGGACATTGAAACCCGCACGGCCGGAATTCCCGAGGCGGAGCGGCCCTCCGTCTATGTGGCCGGCGTCTCGTACAAGGGCGCCCACGGCTTTGAGGGCACAGAAGCCAATTACGGCCCTCTGACTGCGCTGGGCGCGGTCAACATCGCCGATTCCACCGGCCAGACCACCCCTTTCAATATGGATGTGGAGGAAGTGCTCCGTCTGGATCCGGATTATATCTTTGTGGACACCGGCAATCTGGATCTGATCCGGGAGCAATATGCGGCAAACCCCGCGTTCTATGACAGCTTCACCGCCGTGCAGGAAGGCCGCGTCTATTCCCAGATCCCGTTCCGGTACAACGCCACCAACACGGAGCTGGCGCTGGCAGACCTGTACTATATGGCAAGCGTACTCTATCCCGATGCGTTTTCCGACGTGGATCCGGTGGAAAAGGCCAATGAGATTTTTGAACGCTTCCTGAGGGTTTCGGACTACTATTCCGTGCTGGCGGACGCCGGCTATGAATTCACGCCGGTCTCAATCGGCGGGTAACAGAGGCAGCCATGACATTGCACGCCCAGGCTCAGCATCGAAAACGGAATATTCTGCTGCTGCTCGGCATGGCCGTTCTGCTGCTGCTGACAGGCGCCGTCTCCCTGCGGGTCGGTTCCTACGCCACGCCGACGCTGGAGCTGATCAAGGGGATCTTCGGCCGGGCTGCCGACCAGAATATCAACGCCGTCGTCCGGCTCCGGCTGCCCCGGATCTGCACTGCCATGATCTGCGGCATGGGCCTGGGTGTCACCGGCTGCATTCTCCAGTCAATCCTGCAGAATCCGCTGGCCGCCTCCTCCACACTCGGCATCTCCCAGGGCGCCGGCTTCGGCGCGGCCTTCGCCATCATGGTCCTGGGGGCCGGCAGCGGCGCCGTCGGCACGGCCGCCGTCAGCCTGTGTTCCTTTATCAGCAGCATGCTGGTCGCCCTTGTGATTCTGGCCATCTCCAGATTCCGGCAGATCCGTCCGGATACCATGGTCCTGGTGGGCGTGGCGCTGAGTTCCATGTTCAGCGGTGCCACCACGCTTCTTCAATATTTCGCCAGCGATGTGGAGCTGTCCGCCTTTGTGTTCTGGACGTTCGGCGATCTGGGAAACACCACCTGGACGGAGATTCGCCTGATGACTGTGGTGGTGCTGCTGGCTTTCGCCTATTTCTTCCTCCGGCGCTGGGATTACAACGCGCTGTACGCCGGGGAGCAGACGGCCGTCAGCCTCGGCGTCAACGTCAAGCGCACCCGGGTGGTCAACCTGGTGCTCTGCTCTCTGGTGGCCGCCACCATTGTCGCCTATATCGGCATCATCAACTTTATCGGTCTGGTGGCGCCCCATATCGTCCGCAAGCTGACCGGTGAAAACTATTGTTATCTGATCCCCGGTTCCGCCCTGATGGGAGCCATTCTTCTGCTGGCCGGCGATCTGGTCTCCAGAGCCGTCGTTTCGCCGGTCATCCTGCCCATCGGCGCAATCACCTCCTTCCTGGGGGCGCCGCTGTTTTTATATCTGCTGTTCAGGGGGAAACAACGTCATGCTCGTTAACAACCTTTCCTTTCAATACAAGTCCGGAACGCCGGTTTTGCGGGACGTCTCCTTCCAGGTGCAGCCCGGTGACTGCCTGGCCATTCTGGGCAACAACGGCGCAGGCAAAAGCACGCTTCTCAAGTGCCTGAACCATATCCTCAGGCCCTCCAGCGGGACGGTGATGCTGGATCAGGCGGATCTTCTGAAGCTTTCCAATAAAGAGGTCGCACGGAGGCTCTCCTTTGTGGCGCAGCGCTGCAATGCAGGCAGCATGACCGTGTACGACACCGTCATGCTGGGCCGCAAGCCCTATATGAGGCTGGGCGTTTCCACCGACGATTACCGGATTGTGGACGACGTCATCACCCGGATGCGCCTGGAGCCTCTGGTCAGCCATTATCTGGATGAGCTCTCCGGCGGCGAACAGCAAAAGGTCATGCTGGCCCGCGCCCTGGCGCAGCAGCCCAAAGTGCTCCTGCTGGACGAACCCACCAGCAATCTGGATCTCAAGAACCAATACGAAGTGATGCGCCTTGTCTCTGAAATCTGTCGCGAACGGCAGATTGCGGCCGTTGTGGTCATCCACGATTTGAACCTGGCGCTTCGCTTCTGCAACAAGATGCTGTTTTTAAAGGATCAGGAGGTATACGCCTGCGGCGGGCCTGAGATCGTCACCAGGGAAACGCTGGAGGCCGTGTACGGCGTCGGCGTGGAAATCCGGAACCTGGACGGCAGGAAAGTGGTCGTCGTCCAGTCCTGAGACGGAACAGAGGTTGAACGGAACATGGATCTTCAGACATTGCAGCGCGTCTGGCGGCACGCGGAAACATACAGCGGGGAAGCGGCGCGGGCCCTCTGGAATCAGCGGGCCTGCAGTTTCAGCCGGAAGCAGCTTCCGACGCTGGAGAGCAGCCCCTTCCTGCAGCAGATCGCCGGCTGCATCCCGCTGGACGGCAGTATGACCGCGCTGGATATCGGCTGCGGCTCCGGAATCTATGCGCTGGCGCTGGCGCCTCTGCTCCGGGAGGCCGCAGGCTGCGACGTATCCGACCGGATGATCGCCGCTGCGGAACGCAGGGCGGCGGATCTGGGAATCTCCAACGCGTCCTTCTTCTGCATGGACTGGGAGACGGCCGATCTGGATGCGTTGGGCTGGCGGCGGCGGTTCGATTTGGTATTCGCCCACATGACGCCTGCCATTCACAGTTACCGTGCACTGGATCAGATGACAGCCTGCGCCGGGCGGCACTGCTTTCTGAAGCGCCCTGCCCGGCGCCGCGACCTGGTCCTGGATCAGGCCATGGAGCTGCTGGGGCTGCGTACCAGGGGGCAGGACGCCGATGAGAGCATGGAATACGTGTTTTGCTATCTCTGGCGGAACGGGTTTGAGCCGCAGTTCCGCTACGGCCACGAGTGCTGGCAGGAAGACCGGCCTCTGGAAGAAGCGCTGGAATGGTGCCTGGGCAGCGCCGCCCTGCAGCGCCCGCTCACAGACCGGGAATGCCGGGAGGTCCGCAGTTTTCTGGAGCGCATTGCCGTGGACGGGAGAATCCGCGAATCTGTCAGCACCACCACAGTTACCATTGACTGGGCTGTTTCTTAAAGGGAGGAATCGATATGGATACCAAAAAGCTTTGGGCGGACTGCGTCGCCTTCCACGGACATCAGTGCGGCGGCCTGACCATCGGCTTTCAGGCCTCGCTTTACGCCATGGAGCTTCTGGGGCTCACCCGCTCCCAGGATGAAGACGTGGTCTGCATCTCCGAAAACGACGCCTGCGGCGTCGATGCCATCCAGGTGATTCTGGGCTGCAGCGTCGGCAAGGGCAACCTGCTGTTCCATATGACCGGCAAGCAGGCATTTTCCATTTACAACCGTACCACCGGCCGCTCCGTCCGCCTGGTGCTGCGCTCCAGGCCCGAGGGGATGACGCGGGAAGCGTCGTTCGCCTATCTGCAGTCCCACACGCCGCAGGAGCTGTTCGACGTCAAGGAAACCCGGATCCTGCTGCCGGAACCGGCCAGGCTGTTTGAATCCTATCTCTGCGACGGCTGCGGCGAGCAGACCGCCTCCCACTGGATTCATCTGCAGGAAGGCCGCAGGCTTTGCCCCGACTGTTACCGGGCATACAACCGTTTTGCACTGTAAGGGAAAGAATCCATCCGGAAGGGCCGTCCCCGCAAATGCGGGGACGGCCCTTCCGGCATTTACAGCCCTCATCGCCCGGGAAGGCAGCCCGGCGCGCTTCACGCGCCCGAAGGGCTCCCCTGCCCCGGCCGTACCTCCGCGCGCCCCTTCTATACATTTTAAATACAGCTTCGCGGCCGCCCCCAATCGTGACTCTTTCCGATACCGCGAATGCAGTATGGATTCGCCGCCCCCTTGAATCCCGGTCCATTCCGGGAGAGGCCGGCGGCTCTTGCCGAGGAGGATCGGACGGCCGACTGGCAGCAGCTTTGTGGGAAAACACTATGCTGGCAGTTAATTGAAAGCGCCTGGAAATTGTGTATACTAGAAAGATAACTATGCCATTTCGCGGTGTTTTGCACAAAGCAGGGCTGCAAAAATGGAAAACTGGTCAATTCAGGGAAGGTGAGATGAATGATGAAACAAATGCAGAGGGTGCTGGCAATGCTGCTGACCGCAGTGCTTTTGGCCGGCCTTCTGCCCGTATCCGTTTTGGCGTCCGGCGGAGAGATCCAACCGGGCGAGCGGGTCATCCAGTCGGTGGCTGCGGGCCGGGACTGCGGGGCAGTGCTGACCGGGGGCGGCGCGGTGTGGTACTGGACGGGCACCGGCGCTCCCCAAAAGGTGATCTCCAGCGGCGCCAAAGCCATTTATGCCGGTCACGGCGACTCCTATATGCTGGCCCTGATGGAGGACGGCAGCCTGCAGGCCTGGGGCGCCAACTCCCAGGGCCAGCTGGGAACTGGATCAGGGACGGCCAGCAGCAGGCCCACGCAGGTGCTGAGCATGGAGAGCGGCGTGGTGTGGGCTGACGCCGGAACTTACACCTCCATTGGGGTAAAGGAGGACGGCACCGTCTGGGTCTGGGGCCGGGATTGCAATACGGTGGCGGGAAGCTCTGCAGGCAGCAAGTACACGCCCCGGCAGGCGGAAGTAGGTCTCCAGTCCCAGATTACCGCCGCAGTCATCAACGACGACAATGTCCTGGCGCTGGACAGCGACGGCGCCCTCTGGTCCTGGGGCGACAATACTTACGGTGAGTACGGCAACGACACATCCGGTTCCAGCAGCAGCAACAAGGTGGCGAACCGGGTGAACGCGCAGTGGGAGCCGGGGGATATTCGATCCATCAATACCTTCACGCGGGAGAACAGGTTTAACGTCTCCTGCGCCGTCACCAGCGACGGCGCCGTATGGATGTGGGGCGGTCTGAACGGATCCGGCGAAAAGGTGGCCACGCCTCAGGAGATGGACCTCTCCAACGGCAATCCGGTGATCCAGGTGGAGGCGGGCAGCAAGAGCTTCCACGCCCTGGATGAAAACGGCACTCTGTGGTCCTGCAGCCCCGACGGGGACGGCAGCACCGGCAACACGGCCTATGCCACGCCGACGGCAGTCCTGGAAAATGTGGCGGAATTTTCCGCCACCCCTGCCGTGAGCGCGACCGGATCCGCCCTGCTGGCGGTGACGGAGGACGGCGCCCTGTGGAAGCGGGACAACAGCCAGGCGGACTTTTACCAGGTGGAGGGCGGCTGGATCGAGGAGTACATCCCGCCGCTGGATCCCGATCCCGACCCCGGGCTGCCGGAACCGGAGAACGGGGTGGTCTCCCTGTCCGTTGGACAGAATCATGCCGTTGCCCTGCAAAAGGACGGCACCCTCTGGGGTTGGGGCAGCAATTCCTCCGGCCAGCTGGGTTTGGAGAGCGGGGTGTTTGACAGCCTGACGCCCTGCAAGTTGATGGAAGATGTGGCGTGGGCCGACGCGGACAGCTGGTACACCATGGCAGTGAAAACCGACGGTACCCTGTGGGCCTGGGGCAGCAATTCCTACGGCCAGTTCGGCGACGGCACCAACGAGGGCAGCCATGTCCCCAGGCAGATCATGGAGGGGGTCAGCCGGGTCTATACCGATGACCAGTGCACCCTGATCCTCAAGCAGGACGGCACCCTGTGGGCCTGCGGGAACTATCAGGATTCCGAGATTTACGGGCCCAGCCAGGTGATGGGAGACGTGCAGGAGGTGTGGCAGGACGGAAGCGCCTTTATGGCCACCGATTCCAATGGCGCCCTCTGGAAAGGCAGCATCAGCGGGAGCCCCACTTTGCTGGTGGACGGCGGCGTGTGCTTTGCAGCGCCGGGGCGCTACCACAATATGGCCATCCAGGAGGATGGCACTGTCTGGGCCTGGGGCGACAATTCCTACGGTGAACTGGGGGACGGCACCACCACCGATCAGCCTGTGCCGGTGAACATCACCGAGAGCAATCCCGCTCTGGCCCATATGGCCGCAGCCAGCTGCGGCGGCCTCGGTGCTTCGTTCCTGCTGCGGGAAGACGGCTATCTGTGGGCTCTGGGCCGCTACCGCTGGAACGGTGTGGAGACCACCGGCACTCTGCAGATTATGGAGGGGGTCAAATCCGCCCAGATAAACACCTGGCAGGACAACTTGGTGCTGAAGCGGGACGGAACCTTGCTGGGTTGGAACCAGTGGGGCGTCTCCAGCAGCGAATACAGCTACAACCTGTGCAACTACAATGAGCCCACCCAGATCCTGGATGGGGTGTATCAGGTATTCTTTTTTGAACAGCAGGCCTACGCCGTGAAATCCGACGGCACCCTGTGGGCCTGGGGCCGCAACCGCTCCGGCATCCTGGGGGACGGCACCGAGACCAGACGGGTCACGCCGGTGCAGGTCATGCTGGAGGAACAAGCGGAACCGGAGCCCTCTGACCCGGTGGAGGTACCGGTGGTGCGGGTGGCCGCCGGGAGCCGCCATTCCCTGGCTGTCAAGACCGACGGCACCGTCTGGGCCTGGGGCAGCAACGCCTACGGCCAGCTGGGCAACGGTGCCCTTTCCCCTTCTGCCATTGCCACGCCTCAGAAGGTGCAGGGCCTGGACAATGTGGCGGCGGTAGCCGCCGGTGAAGGGCACAGCGTGGCCATCCAGCAGGGCGGCGTGCTGTGGGCCTGGGGCGGGAACGGTTCCGGGCAGCTGGGCACCAACACCAGCCAGAACAGCTATGTCCCCGTCCGCATCATGGACGGTGTGGTAAAGGCGGACGCCGGGCCCAGCTATACCATGGCCCTGAGGGCCGACGGCACCCTGTGGATCTGGGGTTCCGCCGGCAGCATGGGATACGGCAACGGCAGGAACTCCTCCTACCGCCCCACCCAGATCATGTCCAATGTGAAGGATTTCTCCGCCGGCCGCAGTGCCATCGCCGTGGTGACCAACGACGGGGAGCTGGTGGTGTGGGGCGCCCGCTCCGCCATCGGGATCAAGGGCAGCGGCCTTGATTACATCAACGACCCGGTGGTGGAAGACGCCACCACCGTGGCTTCCGGCGTGGAGTCGGTGTCGGTGGGCAGCGACTACATCATGTATGTCACCACGTCGGGAGCGTTGTACGCCAGAGGCAGCGACCATTACGGCGAAACCGGCGTAGGGAATATAAATAATCCCAGCTATATGGCAGGCACCTATGTGACCGGCGGCGTCGAAAGCGTAAAGGCGGGCATCTATACCACCCTCATCACCAAGGCCGACGGCAGCCTGTGGACCTGCGGTATGCTGGATATCAACGCGCCCATCTCCGGCCTGCAAAAAACCCCCATCCAGTGGCAGGACGGCCCGGTGAGCGATATGGATCTCTCCTTCGGCGGCAACATGGATGAAAACTCCGGACACGGCCTGCTGGTCCAGGGCGATATCCTGTATACCTGGGGCGGCAATGGCTCCGGCCAGCTGGGCAGCGGCGCCTACGACTACATCCGTTCCCCCAGGGGGATCATGTACATCACCGACCGGGAAATCGCTCTGGCGGGCAGGGTCGAGATCGAGGGCTCCCTCAAGGTGGGCCAGCCCCTCACCGCCCGCACCTATGACGTGGCCACCGACCTCGGCAGCAGCGCCGGCACCCTGTCCTACCAGTGGTACCGCAACGGCGCGCCCATCCAGGGGGCCACCACGGATACCTACACCCTGACAGAGGAGGACGCCGGCAGTTATTTCGTGGTGCGGGTCACCGCCTCCGCCTGCCCCGGGGCGCTGGAATCCCAGCGCGCAGGCCCGGCCCTCAAGACCTACAGGGTCAAATCGGTGGCGGCAGGCAACCAGTACTTCCTGGCCGTCCTGGAGGACGGCACCCTGTGGGCCTGGGGCCGCAACGACGGCGGCCAGTTGGGAGACGGTACCCGGACCGACCGGTACGAGCCGGTAAAGATCATGGACGATGCATCCCAGGTGGCCGCCGGGATGAATTTCTCCATGGCCATCAAGACGGACGGATCCCTGTGGGCCTGGGGGACGAATACATACGGCCAGCTGGGGGACGGCACCAATGAAACCCGCCTTACCCCGGTGAAGGTGATGGACGGGGTGAAGCAGGTAGCCCTGGGCCAGCAGTTCGCCATCGCTGTGAAAACCGACGGTTCCCTGTGGACCTGGGGCAGCAGCTTCTTCGGAGAGCTGGGCGACGGACTCAACCAGGCCCGGAACACCCCCGCCCAGATCCGGACGGCCACCGACAACATCATCATCCGGGATGTAGTGGACATCGCGGCGGGCAGTGGCCACGGCCTGGCCAAACTGGGCAGCGGCGTGGTGCTGGGCTGGGGCACCTCCCTGGCGGTAAACGGGAAGCTCTATGGCAGCGGCTACTACCCCATCCCCATCCCCATCCTGAGCGGTACAATGGAGGTGAAGGACATCGCCGCCGGCGGCACTCACTCCCTCTACAATGTGAATGTGGCGGGCTGGACCATCGTGGGTTACGGCAATAACAGCAGCGGCCAGCTGGGCGACGGCACCACCCAGGGCGCTTTCAGCCAGCCGGCTTTTGCCAAGAACCTGGACAGCGTCTCCATGCTGCTGGCCAGTGATACCCATTCCGCCGCCATCACTCCTGCCGGCGGCCTCTATGGCTGGGGCGACAACAGCAGCGGTCAGGTGGGTACCGGCGGTACCACCAATCAGACCATCCCCGTCCCGGTGCTGTCCGGCGTGCAGTCGGCGGCTCTTGGCTCCAAAAACTCGGCGGCCATCAAAAAGGACGGTACCCTGTGGCTCTGGGGCGACAACAGCCGCGGCCAGTTGGGCGACGGCACTGTCAGCCCCTCCTATTCGCCCAGGGAGCTGGTCTTTGCCGACGAGGTGGAACCCCTGCCGGAGGACATGTCCTATGAGCTGCTCAAGGGCAGCCGAACGGTGGGCCAGTACACCATCTCCTATGAATCCTCCCAGACCTGGAGCCTGACGGCCCAACTGGATCCTTCCAGGCTGGAGGATCCCCAGGCCGTGGAAGGCGCCACCCTCTATCTGGCGGTGTGCGATGACATGGGCAACCCTAGAAAGGTTTGGTGCGGCACCTTTGAAAACGGTAAGGCCCGCATCGGGAACATCCCGGCGAGATATGTGGAGGAGATGCGGAGCATTTATATTTTGGATCAGAGGCTGATCCCCCTGACCAACGCGGCGTGAGCCGACGGAGGAGGGAGCAGATGAAAAGACGAGTATCGGCCCTGGCGCTGGCCCTCTGCCTGGCCCTGAGTCTGGCAGGGGGAGCCGGGGCGGCAGAGGAACAGCACGCCCGGGTAGTCTTCGAGCGCACTGCGCCCGATGCCGATGGATGCTACAGCGTGACCATGACCCTGTACGATGTGACTTTCCGGGTCTTTCAGTTCGTCCTGCGGTATGACCCGGCGGCGGTGACGCCGGTAGACGACAATGCCGCTGCCGCCCAAACCTTTGAAGGCTTCGCCCAAAGGGATCCGGATGTGGGCTGGATCAATCCGGTGGGTACCGGGCTCAACACCCAGGCCGGCCTGATCGACTTCTCCGGCTTCATTCTGCCGGGGACTGCCGGCCCCATTCTGGATGGACTGGGCCAGGCAGTGGTGGGGAGCGAAGGGCTGCAGGTCTACACCTTCCGCTTCCGGCAGACGGGAGAAGGGGCAGACGGCCTCCGGATCGCTGCCCGGGAGACAGGGGAACCCTACCGGCCCGCCTGCCCCCAGGGAATCATCCTGGCGGGTGAGGAGGGGGAGGTTCCCGTTACCGTCATCTTCCGTACCGCCCAGTCGGATGAGGACTGTGACAGCCAGGACTTTACCGGTTCCGGCAATACCGGAGGCAAGACGGCGGAGAGCCTGCTGAACCAAACTGTTTTTCTGGAGATCGGCACCCACCGGGCGGTGGCAGGGGGAGGCGTGACTGCCATCTATCCCGGCGAACCCAGTGTGACCGCCTATGCCCGTGACAGCCAACTCTTCGTGCCGGTGCGCTTTTTGGCCGAGCGGCTGGGGGCCGACGTGATCTGGGAGGGCGGCACTCAGACGGTGGTAGTGGAGAAGGACGGACACACCATCCGGATCCGGCCAGGCAGCCTGACCTATACCCTGGACGGACAGGCAAAGCAGCTGGATGTGCCTGCAGAATACAAGGCATCCACCGGCGGCAGCTTCCGTACCATGGTGCCGGTGCGCTTCGTCACCGAGGCCCTGGGCTGCCAGGTGGAGTGGGAAACCGGGCGCAATCTGGTCGCCATTGCGCCGCACCAGGCCCATTGGGACCCGGCGGGTACGCTGGAGCAGGAGGCGATGGATCGGGCGCTGGAACTGTTGGGCAGATACGGCGGCTTTGTGTAAGGAGGGATAAGAATGAAACAGTTTCTGTGGCGGTGGCTGTGCCTGGGGGTGCTGGCTGCTGTCCTGGCAGGCTCGGCCCTGGCAGCCACCCCCGGATATACCGTGGACCAGGACGGCACAGTGAATTACTATGACTATTGGTATAACCGG
>JAHZEF010000001.1:35791-44809 GCA_019422005.1 Clostridiales bacterium | reverse complement strand
ATGCACTGAGGGGATCATCGACGGGGAGTCCTACGCCATCCTGTTTGTGGCGGCGGAACTGGATCCGGAGACGCACCAGGTCAAGAGTTACACCGTCAATGAGGATACCATCATGTACATCGGCCAGGTCCACACCTGGAACGGCAAATTTTATGTAGAGGGAATCAAACCCAGAAGTATGCCCGACTCGGTGGTTCTGCTGGGCGGCAAGTTCAGCGACGGCCAGTCCCCCAAGGTGCTGGGCACCGTCATCGGCCATGGCGTTACCATCCGCGGCAGCGTCACCAGCCAGCATCCGGGCAAGCCGGTGACGGTGGAGCTTTACCAGGAAGGCAGCACTTCCGCCCCGGCAGCGTCCACGCAGATCCCCGCCGCTGCAGGCAGCGGGCAGGCAACCCAGGAATTTGAACTGACCGGCGTGCCCGCAGGCCGGTACGACCTGAAGATCACCAAGGAAGGCCATACAGTCTGCTGGGTGACAGGCATCCAGGCGGATATCGATATTGTGCTGGAAACGCCCATCGTACTGCCCGCCGGCGATGTGGATGGAGACGGCACAGTCAATATTTTGGATGCAAATGAAACGCTGCGATCGGATACCTACAACAAAGCTATCGACGAAGCGCAGGTAAAGCTGGCGGATACCGATGGTGACGGCAGTGTGAACATTTTGGATGTCAATGTGATACTGTCTTCGGACAATTACAATATGGGTACCATTATAATAGAACACCAGCAGTAAGGAGGAGCAAATATGAACTGGGCAAAGAGAGGACTATCTCTTATCTTGATTGTACTGATGCTGGTAAGCTGTTTGCCGATGGCGGCCTTTGCAGCCATCAGCACCGATTACTCAGCAAAAGTTACGGTGGAGAAGTCTGCAAACGAGTCTTACAATGGCCAGGACGTGGCCAAAGTCAGTTTTATAGCAAATGCAAACGGCCAAAAAGTTGGCAATGGGTGTTCTGTTCTCCTGGCTTATGATCCAGATGTATTTGAGCTTCTGGAATTGAGCGAGGACGACGGCAGCATCATTGGCAAAATGGAAACCAGTACGGAAACTTGGAGTACTGACATCGGGTATAACATCATGGTTGAAGTCCTCCAGCGGTTTACCCCCAAAGCCAATGCCTGTATGTCGGCAGATGGAGAAACAGCCTATCTCATGTTACAGCCGATGCGCATGGGCAGCGGCAGTATCATATCTGAGGACACAGTTCTGATGGCCGCCTATCTGGGTCTGGCCGACGGTGTGTCGTGGGATGCCATTCCGTCCAACGCGATTCGCATGGGAACCGTTGAGGAACGGAATACCCTCAATCAAAGCGCCATCGCTGTATTGAACGATGGCGATAAAACCAACTACATTTATGGTTTTAAAAACGGCAACGATACGCTGGCAAAGCCTGAAGTGGTTCCTGTGGGTTACACCCCCGTCAAGCCTGCCTACACCGGCACTGAGGCCGCCGCTTCCGAAGTGGCAAGCAAGCAGGGCGGGAACGTGACCCTGAAGGCCCAGACCATCGAAGGGGAAAACGTGGAGTATGGCTACAGCACCCGGCAGGGCGAGGCGCCCTCTGCCTGGCAGGATGCGGTCGCCTTCACCGATATCCCGGCGGGTACCGCTTTCTTCTGGGCCCGTGTCAAGGCGACCGACGCCCATCAGGCCGGGAAGCCCGCGGCCTCCCAGCCTGTGACCATTTACGCCGCCCCCGCCATCTCCTATGGCGCCATCCCCGATATGACCATCGACGCCCCCATCACTCCGCTGTCTCCCACGGTGGAAAACGAGGGCGCCGGGGCGGCTGACAACGCTTACACGATCACGGAGGGCGCCCTCCCTGCCGGGCTGGCTGTTGACGCTGCCACCGGCGCGATTTCCGGCGCTCCCACTGCCGCCGGAGAAGCCGGTCAGGTCACCGTAACCTATACCGACGCCGAGGGCCAGACCGCCACGGCTACAGTCCGGTACGGCGCGGTGAACAAGATCGCCGGAGCGCTGACGATCTCCTGCGCCGATGTGGCCTACGGCAGTCTGCCCGCGCCTGAGGCAACAGAAAACACCAGCGGCGGCGAAGTGACCTATGCCTACAGCACCGACGCAGACGGCACGTTCGGCCCCTGGGACACCGCGAACCCGGTAGGCACTTATTATGTGAAGGGTACTGCCGCCGCTACCGACAAATATGGGGAAACTGAGTCCAATGTGGCGTCCTTCCAGGTTACCGCCGCCGCCATCAGCGGCAGCGTAGCCGTCAGCGGCACCCCCGCTTACGGCCAGACCTTAACCGCCCAGCCCAGCGGCGTCCCCGGCACGCCCGCCTATCAGTGGTACCGGGACGGTGCGGCCATTGAGGGAGCCGAGCAGTCCACCTACAAGCTGACCACCGCCGACGTAGGCTGCGCCATCTCCGTCAAGGTGAGCGACAAGAGCGGCAACTATGCCGGTACGGTAGACAGCGAAGGTACCGACCCTGTGTCCAAGGCCATGCATACCGGCACGGTTGCCGGAAACGCCGCCGTGGTGAGCAGCACCTACGACAAGGCGCCCGCCACCGCCTACACCTACGACCTGTCCGGCCTGACCGGCCTGCCTGCCGACCTGGAGGGTATGGGTTACGGCACGGTGGCTGTAGCGTCCAACGGCGACGGCCTCATCGCCGCCGATCCCGCTCCCACCCTGGAAGGCGGCAAGCTGGCCTATACCGTTGCCCCCAAGGAAGCCGGTAAGAGCGCTGTCATTACTGTGGTATTGACCAGCGATAATTACCAGGACATTACCGCCAGTATCACCGTGACCGCAGTAGACAAACAGCCTGCCGACATCGGCCTGGAGGATGTAACCGTTACCTATAACGGCCAGGCCCACACGGCCAGCCCGGTCTGGCCCGAGGCAGGCACCGGCAGCACCGCCAGGACGGTGACCTACACAAAGGACGGCGCGCCCGTCTCTGAACCCAAAGACGCCGGCACCTACACCGTTTCCGCCGTCTATGAGAATGACACCCACTACGGCAGCGCCACCGCCACTCTCATCATCCAGCCCCTGGAGGCCCAGCTGGCCTGGAGCGGCGACGCCGGCCTGGTGTATGACGGTGCGGCCAAGAACATTACCGCCGCCGTCTCCAACCTGGTAAAGGGCGATACGTGCGCCGTCACCGTGGAGGGCGGCACCGAAACCAATGCCGGGGAACACACCGCTACAGCTGTACATCTGGATAACCCCAACTATGCGCTGCCTGCCGTTGTCACCCACAATTACACCATCGCTCCCAGAGCGGTGGATTTGGCCGTGACTCTGGAGCCTGCGGAATTTGAGTTCAACGGCAGCGTTCAGGCCCCCTCTGCCGTTACCGTAAAGGACGGCGACAAGACTCTGACCGCAGAGACCGCGTACACCGTATCCATCCCCGCTGACACCTCTGCCGTGGGCACCTACACCGTCACCGTGGCCGGTGTGGGCAACTACGAGGGCAGCAAGGGTTCCGCCGAGTATGCCATCACCAAAGTGAGCCAGGCCGCCCTGACCATTGATCCCACCGGCAGCAAAACCTATGGCGACGCCCCCTTCACCATCACCGTGGCCGGCGGAAGCAGCGATGGCGCGTACAGCCTCGCTTCCTCTGATCCGTCCATCCTCAGCCTGGAGCCGGGGGAGGCCGCCGGTACCTGGACCGCTGCCATCCGCAAGGCGGGGAAAGTTACTCTGACCGCCGGTAAGGCGGAGGATAACAACTACAAGCCCGCCCAGTGCACCGCTGAGCTGACGGTGGATCCCAAAGCCCTCACGGAGGGCAGTGCGGCTCTGCCTCAGGGCTTTGCCCCCATCTACAGCGGCTCCGCCTTTGAGCCGGAGATCACCGTGAAGGACGGGGAGACCGTTCTGGTGAAGGATGCCGACTACACTGTGACCTATGCCGACAATATCAACGCCGGTCAGGCCACCGTGACGGCCGCCGGTCTGGGCAACTACGCCGGAACCATTACCATGCACTTTACCATCGCTCCCAGGAATTTGGCCGGCGAGGGTGTGGCACTGTCCGGCCTGCCCAAGCAGATACGCTACACCGGCCAGGCCATTGCACCCCAGATCACCGTGAAGGATGGGGAAACCATTCTGGCGAAGGACGCCGATTACACCGTGGCCTATGCCGACAACACTGATGTGGGTATCGCCACCGTTACCGTCACCGGCAAGGGCAACTACCAGGGTACGGCTTCCGCCACCTTTGAGATCGCAGCAGCCGCCGTCAACGGTGTGGCTACCATTGGAGGCGCCGACTACAATGTGGGTACGGAGCTCACCGTCAGCGTGTCCGGCAGGACGGACAGTCTGTCCTATCAGTGGTACCGCAACGGCGCCCCCATTGAGAATGCTGCTTCTGACAAATACACCCTGACTGAAGCGGATGCCAACGCTCAGATTACCGTAACAGTCACCTCCGCCGGAAACTATGCCGGCACTTTGGAGAGCGCCCCCATCACCGTGGGCAAGGCCGCCCTCACCGGCACCCTGACCCTGAGCAATGCAGAAGGCGTGATCACCGCCGCGGTGGAGGGCGCGCCGGAAGGCAGCTGCGACATCGTGTGGCTGCGGGACGGCCAGCCCATCTCCGGCGCTGCGGGTACTGCCTACACCATTACCGACGAGGATCGGGGCCATACCATCTCCGCCAAGCTCACCGCCAAAGAAGACTATACCGGTGAGATCAGCGGCACCGGTGCGGTGGAGGTTCCTGCCGCAGCCCCCGGCCAGCCTGTTCTGACCGCCTCTGCAGGCGACGGACGGGTCACCGTCTCTTGGACGGCTGCCGACAACGGGTCTTCCATCTATCAGTATCAGGTGCAGCTGGATGACGGCCCTGTTATCACTGTGGATGGTTCCGTTACATCCTATACCTTCACCGGTCTGACCAATGGCCAGGCGTACACCGTAAACGTGACTGCCATCAACGCACAGGGCAGCACGGCTGCGTCTGTGGAGGCCACGCCCAAGGCGTCTTCCTCCGGCGGCGGCTCCGGTGTTGAGACCAGGTATACCATCACCGTCGAGCAGAGCGAGGGAGGCGCCATCAGCCCGGCTTCCGCCCAGGTAGCAAAAGGCGAAAGCAAAACCTTCACCATTACTGCCAGTGAAGGCTACCAGATCGCTGACGTTTTCGTGGACGGCAAGAGCATAGGCGCAGTCAGCACCTACACCTTTGAGAATGTCAGAGCCAAGCACACCATTTCCGCCAGGTTTGAACAGACGGCTGAAGGCGGCAGCGTGGCCGGCTTTACAGATGTGAAGCCCACCGACTGGTTCGCCGAGGCGGTTCAGTACGCTGTGGACGGCGGACTCATGAACGGCACCTCCGCCACCACCTTCTCGCCCAGCGGCGCCACGACCCGCGGCATGATTGTGACGATCCTCTACCGTCAGGCCGGTTCTCCCGCCGTTGAATCCGATGGCAAGGCCTGGTGGTCCGATGCGCGCGCATGGGCCATGGCGAACGGCATTTCCGACGGTACCCATATGGATATGGAAATTACCCGCGAACAGCTCGCCACCATGCTGTACCGCTACGCGGAACTCACGGGCGGGGATGTCTCCAGGACGGCTTCTCTGGAAGGTTTTGAGGACAGCGGCCGGGTTTCCGCCTACGCTGTGGACGCTCTGAAGTGGGCGGCAGCCGAGGGCATCGTCACCGGCAAGACCGGTGGTATCATCGACCCGCAGGCCGGTGCCACCCGTGCCGAAACCGCCACCATGTTCATGCGGTTCCGCGAACGGAACAAGTAAACGAACCCTTACACGGCAGCAGCCCGTCAGGTATACCTGACGGGCTGCTTTTTGGGGAAGTATGGAATTTACCATCCGCTCCGTTTGGCCAGATCCAGCATCCCAGGGCAGAGTATCTCTCACCGGATTCACCTGCAGGAAGGCCGCAGGCTTTGCCCCGACTGTTACCGGGCATACAATCGTCTTGCACTGTAAGGGAAAGAATCCATCCGGAAGGGCCGTCCCCGCAAATGCGGGGACGGCCCTTCCGGCATTTACGGCCCTCAGCGCCCGGGAGGGCAGCCCGGCGCGCTTCACGCGCCCGAAGGGCTCCCCTGCCCGGCCGTACCTCCGCGCGCTCCTTTTATATATCCTAAATCGTAAATATTTTTTAATATAAAATTATATTTATAAAAAATAATTACTTTTTCGAAAATATATTGACAGAATATACGTGTTATTGTATTATAATTTTAAATCCAGAAAATTTTACTGGATTAATACAGAAAAGGAGAACGCAAATGAAACGAGTACTCGCAGTATTACTGACTCTCGCCACGCTTCTTGCCCTTTTGGCAGGCTGCGCGCAGTCCCCAGACCCTGAAACGTCTGCCGAAGGCGTTTCCGGTGAGCAGTTACCGGCAGCAGAACCCGCATCCCCGGATGAAGAGTACGTATTCATGATGTGTCAGGCCAATGTCGAATATTGGAACCAGCACAAGAATGCCATGTATGCCGCCACCAAAGAACTGGGATGCAAATACTCCATTGTCGGCGTGGAAAGCGCGGATGCAACCGACATCTGCACGGCTCTGGAAACCGTGATCTCCCAGAAACCGGCCGGTATCGTCATCTCCGGCTGGTTCCCCGATGCGTTCGTCCCCATCTTTGAAAAGGCCTGGGAAGCCGGCGTCCCCATCGCCACCGTCACAACCGACGTTCCCGGCAGCAGGCGGATCTGCTTCCTGGGCACGGACTATTACGAGTACGGCAAGATCATGGCCGAACAAGGCGCCATCGCCTGCGACGGCGAGGGCAAGGTTCTGCTGGTGGGCAATCTGAACTCCGGCAACCCCGCTCAGGTTTCCATTCACAACGGAATCCACGACCTGTATGCCGAAAAATATCCGAACATTGAAATTGTCAATACCCTGGAGGACGAAGCGGATACCGACGTCTGCGTACAGGTGGTCTCCTCCGCCCTGCTGGCCAATCCCGATACCGACGTCATCATCGGCACCGACGCCATCAGCGCCATCGGTTCTGTCACGGCCTTGCGTGAGACAGGCCTGGAGGGGGAAGTGAAGATCATCGGCATGGATCGTGACGCCCCCACGCTGGAGGCAATCCGCGACGGTACCATTTATGCAACGGTTGCCGGCAAGCAGTACGCGGAAGTCTACTATGCCGTCAAGATGCTTTATGATTACAATCACAACAAGGTTCCCCTGGTTGCGGACAATAAAGCCAGCGGCGTCATTGCGCAGCCTACGTTCTGCGACCCGGGCGCGGTTGTAATCACCGCCGATAACGTCGAAAGCTTCCTGAGCTACGACATCAATGAAATCCTGGATCCGGACTACAAGTAACATACATCAGGGCCGCCGGGGAGTATCATACTGCGCAGCTTTTATGATACTCCCCAGCCACTTCAGTAAGGAGGCCAACCACCGTGCTTCTGAGAATGTGCAACATCACAAAAAGCTTTCCCGGAGTCAAGGCTCTGGATCAGGTTTCCATTGAAGTCGAAGCCGGGGAGGTGCTTGCGCTGGTCGGCGAAAACGGCGCCGGCAAGTCGACGCTGATGAAAATCCTGGCCGGCGTTTATCATCCGGACAGCGGTGAAATTTACTTCGACGAGAAAAAAATTGAAGTGCCGGAACCGAGAGCGGCGCTGGATCTGGGAATCCGCACCGTATACCAGGAGCTGAGCGTCTTCCCTGCAGCCGACGTTGCGCACAACATCCTGACCGACAAACTGCCCCGAAACAAGGGTGGACTGCTCCATTATCGTGAACTCTATCGGCAAACCCGGGAATTGCTTGACCGCTTTGGGCTCAGCGATATCAACGAGAAGGCCAAAACACGCGATCTCAGTCTCGGCCGCCAGCAGCTGGTGGAGATTCTGCGCAATTATAACAGCCATGCCAAGCTGATGGTTTTGGATGAACCGACTTCTGCACTGACGGAAAAGGAAACCGAACTGCTCTTTGAAATGATCCGGGCCATGAAGCGCGAGGGAATCGCTGTCATTTATATTTCCCACCGCTTGGAGGAAATCTTTGAAATCTGCGACAGTCTCGTCGTCATGCGGGACGGAAAACACGTCAGCAGGCTCCGGGTGCAAGACAGTTCCAAGGACGAGATCGTGAAACTCATGGTCGGACGCGACGTTTTCTTTGATTATGGCGCATGCACCAGCGAAGTGGGCGGCGTCATTCTTCAGGCAAGGAATATCCGCTACAAGGATCTGGTAAAGGACGTCAGCCTCGAACTTCACGCCGGCGAGATCGTCGGACTGGGCGGCCTGGAGGGATCCGGAAGAACCGAACTGGTCGAATGTATTTTTGGGGCTAGAAAAATGACGGATGGAGCCGTTATAATCAATGGGAAAGAATATCGTCATATCACGCCGCAGATTGCCTGCAGGCTGGGGCTGGCTTACATCACCAAGGACAGAAAGGCCGTCGGCCTCTTTATGCGGCAGTCGGTTGCGGGCAATATTCTTTCCGGCAATATTAAAAATTTCTCCCACAAGGGCTTCATTCAGTTTAAACGCCTGGAAACCAAAGCAAAAGAGTACGTTCGCCTGTTCAACATCAAAACGCCCACCATCAAACGCCTGGTGTATGCACTGTCCGGCGGCAACCAGCAGAAGGTGCTTTTAGCCATGTGGTTGGTAAAAAATCCGCAAATCGTCATTGTGGACGAGCCGACACGGGGAATCGATGTGGGAACCAAGGAGGAAATTCATCGTCTGCTGCGTGATCTTGCCAGGCAGGGCCTGGGAATTCTCATGATCTCATCCGATATGCCTGAGCTGCTCGCAGCAAGCGACCGAATTCTGGTGATGTACGAGGGCAGACTGACCGGCGAAATCCCGCACGCGGACGCCACCGAGCAATCCGTGATGCACTATGCGTCCGGCAATGCTGCGGATGAGGAGAGATAATATGGAAAAGCAGCTGAAACCACAAAAAGAAAACCTTTTGAAACAACTGCTGGAAATGAGAGAAATCTCAATTCTGCTGATCATC
>JAHZEF010000001.1:9721-35781 GCA_019422005.1 Clostridiales bacterium | reverse complement strand
CCTTGTAATGGGGGTCGTCCTCTCGATCGTTTCCCCCTATTTCCTGACCGGAATGAATATGATGATCATTCTGAACGGCTTTGCGCTCAATATGATTTTCGGCGTTGGCATGACAATTTCGCTGATTGCCGGCAACATCGATTTTTCCGTCGGTTCCATCCTGGGCGTATGCGGCTTCATGACCGCTATTATGCTGCAGAAGGGGATTGCAATCCCGCTCGTCATTCTGCTGGCCCTGTGCATCGGGGCTTTCCTGGGCTTTGTCAACGGTTTTTTGATCGTCCGGCTGAAAGTGCTGCCTATCGTGGTGACACTCGGTACGTGGATGGCCTACCAGGGCCTGGGGCTGATGATCGTCGGGAACCGCTCCCTGGCGCAGCTCCCCGCGGAATTCAAAGCCATTGCACAGGACACCACCGTACTGGGTCTGCCGTTTAACGTGGCCGTCATGATCGTCGTCGTATTGATCGGCATGTTCGTTCTGAAATATGTGGGCTTTTTCCATCAGGCCTACTTCATCGGCGGCAACACGGAATCCGCCCGGCTCGCCGGCATCAAGGTCAATAAATTTATCCATCTTTCCTATCTGATCACCGGCGCACTCTGCGCCCTGTCCGCCGTGCTGATGGTCTCGAGGCTCGGCAGCGCTCCCGGTTCCATGGGGCAGGGCATTGAATTCAAAGTCATTGTGGGCATGCTGATCGGCGGCGTCTCCTTCAACGGCGGCGAGGGCACCATCTTCGGGGCGCTGCTCGGCATGCTGTTGATGAGCATGATCAACAACGCGCTGTCGATCTTCGGCGTCAATTCGTATGCCCAGTTGATTATCGTCGGCGCAATTCTGGTCGCATCCGTCTCCATCGACGAAGCAAACCGGCACAGACGCGAAGGATCCAAATAATGCAATGCCGGTCCGGCGCCTGGCACTGCAAGGACGTGAGAAAGAGTAATGAATATGTGCAATGTCAGTAAAAATTCGCTTTATGAAAAGGCAATCCTGAATCTCATCAGGCAGCACGGGCCGGTTTCCAGAAAAAAACTGCAGGAGTATACCCATATCCGCTTTGCCACCATCACGGAAATCACCAAAAAGCTGATCGATGACGGCCTGGTCGTAGAAAACGGAACGATCCGGGAGACCGGCCTGAAAAAGGCTCTGTCCATCAACCGGGAACGGTATCGGCTGATGGGCATGACCGTAACCAAGGACTAGCTCCTTTGCATGACAATCGATCTCATTGGCCAGGAAACTGATCGGGCAGTCTATCCGATCAATGAATTGATCGGCGGTCCGGACTTTGTGCGCCTGGTGTCCTCGGTGTACCAGAACGCCGTCAGCGGGAATCCGAACCATGTGTTTCTCGGGCTCGGCATTTCCATTTCCGCAGCATTTGATCTGGAGCGGACACAGATTGTATTGTCCGACCGCCATATCAATCTCCGCCACGTTCCGCTCCTGGATATGCTCCGCGAGGTGATTCAAATCCCCGTGTTCCTGGAAACGACCAATAACGCCCATATGCTGGCGGAAAAATGGTTCGGACAGACGGACGCCGAAAGCACCCTGTATGTGGAAATCAGCGAGAGCATCGCAGCCGGCATCATGATCCACAACAAGGTTGTCCGCGGGATGTTCGGGATCGAAGGCGAACTCGGGCATACCATTGTCGAACGCAACGGCCGGCTCTGCACCTGCGGCAACCGCGGCTGCCTGGAGACCGTCGCCTCAGAGCGCGTCCTGAAGGACACGCTGCGGCAAATGCTTGGCCAGGGCGCGCATTCCATGGTTACGGAGCTCTGCGGAGGTAATTTGTCCGGAATGACCATCCAGATGATTTATGATGCGGCGGCACATGGAGACAAGCTCTGCACCACGCTTCTGGAGGATGCGTCCGAATACATCGGGATTTCCGTGGCAAATCTGATCAACCTGTTCGGCCCCGGCGTCGTGATCTTCGGCGGAGAGGGCATCGAACCCGACAGCATTTATGTGAAAATGATCATCGACGTCATCAAACGGAATGTGTTTCAGGGAAATCGGGCTGCAGGAGAAGTGCCGATCCAGTTTCACGTTTCCAATTACAGCGCCTGGGGCGCAGCGCTGGGTGCGGCCGCACTGGCATTTGCACATTTTTACAACAGCGAACAAATCCTGTCACTGGGTATCCTGTGACAGCAAACGGAGGAACCTTTCAGATGAAAGTCACATTTACAACCTTGAATCTCCCCGGCAGCGTCATTGAGGGTGAAAATCCGCTGCCCCAGCTCTGCGACCGGGTTCGGGATCATAAGCTGGGCATGGTGGAAGGCGACGCCTGGCCGGAGGACAAGCGCAGTTATTACGGGGAAGACAACGGCTACAAGGTGCTTCCCTATCGGCTGAAAGACCGGTATTCGCGTCAGCTGAAGCAGCGCAGTTACCGGCTGATCGTACTGGAAAATGAAAATCTGCGCGCGGAAATTCTGCCCGATTTCGGCGGAAAGCTCTATGCCCTTTGGGACAAACGCACCCGGCGCGACCTGGTCTTCCGGGATCCCGTCATCCGGATTGTGAACATCTCCGCTGTCGACGCCTGGACCGCCGGCGGCATAGAGTGGAACCTGGGTTATCACATGCATACATACTTTGCCGCGGCAACGGTTTATGCAGCGAAGCTGACCGATGACGAGGGCAACGAGTTCGTTCGTATTTACGAGTATGAGCGCATGCGCGGGCTGTACTTCCAGCTGGATTATCATCTGCCCAAAGGCGCAGAGGTCCTGTTTACCCACGGCAGGGTAATCAACGACACCGGCAGGGACGTTTTTTTCGACTGGTGGTCGGATATGGGCGTTCCCGAAGAACCGGGCATGCGCGTCCTTTCCGGCGCAAAGGACGTAGTCCATTTTCAACCCACCGGTAAGCGGACCTCCGCCGGCCTGCCGTATGATTTCGGCTACTGTTCCCAGGATACCATGTGCAAACGCATGGGGTTTGATGTCACTTATCCGGAAAACTTCAAATTTGCTGCGGAATATTTTCTGGAAAGCCCCAGGGAGCTCAGGGCCCCATGGCTGGCTGTGGTATACCGGAACGGCTCCGTTTTTTTCAACCGGTCGACAGACCGCACAAAAAATAAAAAAATGTACACGTGGGGCCGCCACCCGGCCGGCATGAACTGGCGCGACTACACCGTTGACGACGGAGCCGGTGCCTATATCGAGGTGCAGTCCGGTATGGCTACCACCCAGACTCACACGCTTCTTCTGAAAGACGGCGAGACCTGGCAGTGGACCGAAAGCTTCGGCGGCACGTCTGTCACAGATCTGCAGCAGGCGAACGATCCGGACATCTCCGCAGCCAACGCATACCTCTATCAGGCAGTGAACGCCTGTATTACAGAGGAGGAGATCTACGCCCGCGACGCCTTGTTCGCCGGGCTGTCTGAGCGGGAGCCGGACGAGCTCCTGGTGTGCGGTTCAGGCTTCGGCACACTGGAACGGCTGCGCCGCGAAGCCGAAGGCCGCCGGATTCCGCGCGGCATGGTTTTCCCCCTGGAAGCGCTGAGTGAAAAAGAGCTTCCGTGGCTGGAGCTGCTGAAAAACGGCGCCATTCCCGAACTGGATGCGCAGGCAGTTCCCGTTTCCTGGATGGGAGCCGATGAAAATTGGATGAAACTGTTGGAAAAGAGCCTTCAAACCGGGCGGGGCCGCAACCATACCGCCCTGACGCTCTACGGTGTGATGCAGTACGAGGCATACGACTTCGACCAGGCCATGGAAACCTGGAAGGCCTCCATCCGGTGCAGGCCCACAGCCATCGCTTACCGCAACCTTGCCTGGGCGGAAAACGCCGCCGGCAACGGAACGCAGGCGGCGGAGCACCTGAAAAAGGCGCTGGAGCTGAACGGCATGGAAATCGATATCGCCTTTGCCGAAGAATACTTAAAGCTGCTGGTGGAACACAGGCAATACCAGCAGGCGTGGGATTTCTCCCAGACGATCCCCGCCGGCTCCGTTACCGACAATATCCTCCTGTACACCGGCCTGGCCTGTGTGGAAACGGGACATGAGGATTACGCTCTGCGGATCTTTGAAAAACCGCTCAAGAATATGCGGGAGTATGAAAATGATTCGTTCACGGCGGAGATATGGTTCAAGTACACAGCCATTCAGGAAGCCAGGAAGCGCGGCACCGCCTGCACGCCGGAGTTCCTCGCCGAAATCAGACGGACGCATACCGTACCGCAAAAGCTGGATTATCGAATTGTGGAGTAACAAACTGATAAATTGACAAGAGCGTTCCCTTGCAGGGGCCGCGCCGTTTTCCCGGAGTCCGGCCGGCCCCGTTCCCTTTCACATGGACGGCAATTTTCTATCACTGATCAGAGGAGCTGCTGCATATGAAGATTTTTGACGCTCACTGCCACGTCGGAGAAGGCAGAGTCAAGCAACAGACAGCGCAGGACCTGCTGCGCCGAATGGATCAAAACGAAGTCGACTGCGCCGTGATCGTGCCGGTGGAGGAGTACCTGGCGGTTTACAATGAGGAGGGCAACGCATACATTCTGGAACAGACCCGGCTGCATCCCGGCCGCCTGTTCGGTTTCGCAACAGCGAACCCATGGTATGGCGCCGCCGCTGCGCAGATGATTGAACGCTATCTGGGCGAGGGGCTTTGGGGGCTCAAATTCAATCCCGGCGTCCAGGGGTTCCATATCAACGACGAGATCGTCTACCCGCTCATTGAAATCGCGGCCCGCCATCAGGTTCCGGTCTATTTCCACACCGGGACGCCCGTATCCGGCATGCCCTTCCAGCTGTACGATCTGGCCAAGCGCTATCCGGAGGTTTCTTTCATCATGGGGCATTCCGGCTGGGCCGATTTTTGGCAGGATATCCCCTTCATCGCCGAGCACAGTAAAAATATATGGTTCGACACCTCGCTGAGCTATACCTCCCGCACAGAAGCTGTGATCGAAGCCTGCGGATGCGGGCGGGTGGTCTTTGGATCCGATACGCCTCACTCCAGGCTTGCCTTTGAACTGGAAAAAGTCAAACTGCTGCACGCGGACAGGCCGCAGATGGAAGGTATCCTGGGCGGCAACCTGCGTTCCTTACTGGAGGCCAGACAATGAAAATCATCGACACGCATATGCACTATTACGGAGGCGGCATGCTGCAGGGCGAACACGAGGCCGTTTCGTTAAAACGCCTGCTGGAAATTATGGATCAGCATGAAATAGAGCAGGCCTGGATTTCTTCCATGTCGGCCATGGTGCAGAACCCTGCCGGGCCCAACAGCGAACTGTCCGCATTCTGCCGGCAGGCGCCGGACCGGCTCCTGCCCTTCTACGTCATCAATGCCAATTACTCTGCGCAATCCATGTGCGATGAAATCAAACGCCGGAAAGAGGAAGGCGGCGCAAAAGGCATCAAAGTGCATCCGTGGTTGGGCGGGTTCCCGGTGACGCACGAGGTGATGTACGCCTGTGCAGCGCTTTGCGAACAGCTGGGCCTCCCCATGCTGTTCCACGACGGTACGCCGCCCTACTGCGACAGCCTGCAGATCGCTGCGCTCGGAGAGCTCTGTCCGAATCTGAACATCATACTGGGCCATGCCGGGATCTGTGACCTGAGCCACGACGCTATATCCGCAGCGGAACAGAATGACCATATCTATCTGGGCTTCTGCTGCAGTCAAACCGGCGACGTAGAACGCGCCGCCAGCCGGATCCGCAGTGACCGGCTGCTGTTCGGAACCGATTTTTACGGCATCGATACCTTTGGAACCTATATCAGCAACACGCTGGGCGGAATCCTTTATGCGGATCTTCCGGACGACGTCAGGCAAAACATCCTGTACAACAATGCCAAGGCCCTGATTGCCTGATCCCGCTCCGGCGCAGCCGGCACTCGCTGCAGCCCCTGTTTCCCGCCATACGGCGGTCGGAATTTCCGGCCGCATGCACCGGCGCCGGGCAGAAAAGTGCCCGGCGCCGGTTTCTGTCCTGCCGCTGTCCTGCAGCGCCGGCGGAAAACCGCATCAGCATCGCTGCCGGCCTTTGGAAAGGCCGCGCCCCGGTTGGGAAGATCGTCCGGCGGCAGCGCCTGCAAGGTTCAAAAATTGTTTTGGATTCGTTCACGAATTATTCAAATCAGGCTGTTATAGTAAACTTGTCAAAAGGACAAACCCATATCGGCCCGCGGAGGATTCTGCGGGGAGCCGACGGTATGTTGTGTTGTGATCTCTTTTTTCATCTTTCTTCTCTCTTTCTTCAAAACAACGGTCAGCGCCCGGCGGATTGGATCCGCCGGGCGCTGACTGCGCATCCGGTCTGCAGAACCTCCCCGGCCCTCCGCCGGGGAGGTTCTGCGCCTCACGAGAAGTCCATGCACATATGCTTGACTTCCGTGTACTTCAGGAAGCCTTCCACGCCTGCGGCACGGTCCAGGCCGCTCTCCTTGTAGCCGCCGGTCTCGCATTCGGGGAAAAAGCGGTTATAAATATTCACCCAGACATTGCCGGAACGCAGCCTGCGGCCCACGCGCATAACCGTGTTCAGATCCTGGCTCCAGATGCCGGAAGCCAGGCCATACCGGGTGCAGTTGGCCAGTGCGACGGCCTCTTCCTCCGTGCGGAACGTCTGAACCGCCAGAACCGGGCCGAACACCTCTTCCTGCACAATGGGGGAATCCGCCGGCGGGTTGAGGAAAATGGTCGGCGCAATGAAAAACCCTTTGTCACAGCCGTTTTCCAGATAACGGTATCCGCCGGTCAGGCACTTGCTGTACCCCTTGGCATCCTCAATATACTGGAGGATCTTGTTCATCTGGCTCTCGGAGGATACCGGCCCCATGGTGGTATTGGGATCCAGGCAGTAGCCGGGCCGGATCTTTTCCGCAATCTCCACCAGATCGGCCAGGAAGCGGTCGGCAATCTTTTCGTCGATCACCAGGCGGGAGCCTGCCGTGCAGGTCTGTCCGGCGTTGGAGAAAATAGCCTGGGAGCAGAAGGTCAGGGCCTTCTGCCAATCGCAGTCGGCAAATACCACATTGGCGGATTTTCCGCCCAGTTCCAGCGAGACCTTTTTCATGGTGTCTGCCGCGCGGCGCATGATGTCCTTGCCGGTGTCCAGGCCGCCCGTCATGGTGACCATATCAACGTCAGGATGCTCGGAGAACGCCGGCCCCACCAGGGCGCCGGATCCGGTGATGGCGTTGCAGATCCCCCTGGGGAGCTCCGGAATTTCGTCCAGCAGGCGGATGACCGCCATGGACACCCCGGAGGTCTGGCCCGCCGGCTTGATGATCAGGGAGTTGCCTGCGGCCAGGGCGGGAATGGAGTCGCGCACCATCAGGGTAATCGGGTAATTCCAGGGTTCGATGCCCACCACAACGCCCACCGGTTCCCGCGCCATCACACTCATCATATTCTCATTGACTGTGGTGGTGGAGCCGTAAAGGGTACGGGCGGAAGCGGCGGCATATTCCATATAGCCGATGGCGTTGTTGAATTCAATCTTCGCCTCCAGCAGGGGTTTTCCGGATTCCAGCGACAGATCCGTCACCAGCCGGTCAAAATTTTCCCGCATTTTCAGCGCCCACTTGGACAGGACCGCGGCGCGCAGGCGGGGATTGAAGGCCCAGTCCTCTTCATAGAACGCACGCCTGGCCTCGGCCACGGCGCGGTTGACGTCCTCCAGCGTGGAATTGGCCACCTGGGAGACCACCTCGCCGTCGCAGGGGTTCCTGATCTGTGTCACCGCGCCGTTGGATGCCGGCGACCAAACGCCGCCGATGTAATTCCCAAAGCTTCCTACCTTCATAATGAACCTCCTTACAGATTTTTCAACAGTTCTTCCGCCCGGCGGCAGATATCCGCCGGCAGGGTCACGCGCCGGGCTTCGCTGCCGGGTTCGCCGGTGGCGTCAATCCCCATCTTGGCCGAAACGCCGTCGTGCGAAGACGGATCCAGACGGTTGCAGAGAACATCCGGCACAATAAACACGTCCCGGTCCGCCTGGACATGGGTCGCCATGGCCCAGAGGACTTCTTCTTCCTGATAAACGTCCACATCGTCGTTCACCACGACGATCAGCTTGAGATACAAATCCAGCCCGAACAGCAGCATCATGGCCTGTCTGGCCTGGCCGCGGGCCTTCGGTTTCATGGATACGTACGCATGAAAATGGCAGCCGTTTTTCGGCATGCTCAGCGCCGTAATTTCCGGGATTTCCTTTTTCAGCTTATCCAGCAGAATGATTTCCTTGGTAAACTGGCTCAGAAGCAGGTGCTCCCAGGCGTAGCCCGGCACCAGATCCTGATAAATCGCATCCCTGCGGCGGGTCACTGCCGTCACTTCAAGGACGTTGCGCGTGGAACGGCTGGTGCTGTAGCCGGTATATTCGCCGAACGGCCCCTCGTCCTCAAACGTGTCAAGCAGGATCTTTCCTTCCAGAACGTATTCGGCAAAGGCCGGCACCATCAAATCCACCGTCTTCGCCTTCGTCACCTGCGGCGTTTCCTCCATGTAGGCCCCGGCCCAGCTGTAATCGTCCTGCGCCGGCGGGATCTTGGAAGCGCCGGTGATATAGTAGGCCGGGTGGCAGCCGATGACCACCGCAACCTCCAGGTCCTTTCCCGCCTTCCCGGCCAGTTCAAAATAGCGATAGAGATCGCCCCGGGAATGCAGGCTGATGCCGATCCGGTTTTTCCCTCTGAGCTGCATCCGGTGAAAGCTCATATTGTACCGGCCGGTTTCCGGATCCCGGGCCAGCACAATGCCGGAAGTAATGTAACGGCCCGCATCCCCTTCAAAATGCCGGAACACCGGAAGGCGCAGGACGTCCACCGCCGCTCCCAGTTCCGCAATCTCCTGAACCGGCGCGCTGTCCACCACCTCCAGCGCGGCAAAGCGGCCCGCCGCCTGTTCCACATCCGTAATATGGTGTATGCAGGCCCTCAAAATTTCGCGGCTGGCAAATGTGTTGGCAATGGTCCGTGCGCCGGTATCCGGATCCGTCAGTTCAATCACGGGAAACCGTTTCTCCGCCTCCAGCTGTGCGCTGATGGCCGACAGCAGATAATCCTCCCGCCGGACCGTCAGACGCAGCAGGTCACGCTCTGAAAGCCCTGCCAGGAAGCTCCGGAGCGATTGCCTGTCTGCAGGCGCGGTAAGTCTGGAATCGTTGTTCATAGTAGGCTTGCTCCTCCCTTTTGGGATATCGGATGCAGCCCGGCGCGCCGGCAGCGGCGCGGAGCGCATCCGCATCGGTCAGAATCCCCAGTCCCAGGGCGCACGTCAAACCGGCGCCAAACGCGCTGGCCTGCCTTTGCCCGGACGCCTCCACCGGGATCCCGGTCACCGACGCCAATATCTGTAAAAATCCGGGGCAGCCGCTCAGGCCGCCGAACACCCGCAGCGCCTCCGGTCGGGCGCCGCACGCAGCCGCCAGCTTCTCAAGCGACATTCTGGCCTCCCAGGCCAGCCCCTCGTAGGCCGCCCTGAAAAAGTGGCCTCTGGTGTGAAACGGGCGGAAGCCTGTGATGCGGCCTTCGACGCCTGCAGAGGTCGCCTGCCACAGCAGCGGCACAATCTGCAGCCCCTGCGCGCCGGCGGGGACAGCCGCCGCCTCCGCATCCAGGCGCGCCCACTGCTCTGCGCTGTCCGGGACGCTTCCCAGCAGCAAACCTGTGAGGAAATCCAGGAACTGGCCGCCGGCGCCGGTTCCGAACTCCGGGGCATAGCGGCCCAGCGGCAAAACCTCCGTGGTAATCAGCGCCGTGGGGTCGTCCGGCGGGCAGCTGCTGGCGGCGCTTGCCACAAACGTGGTGCCCAGGTTCATGGCCATGGCCCCTCCGCCGGCGCCGGATCCCAGAAATGCCGCCGGCTGGTCCCCGGGAACCGCAAACAGCAGGGCCCCCCGCAGCACAGGGTACCGTTCCGCCCAATCGGGCGCCGCTGTACCGCAGGCTGTTCCCACGGCCGTACAGTCCAGCTCCAAAAACGGCGCACCAGGCAGCAGATCCCGCCAGACCTCCCGGCGATGGATATCCAGAAATCCACTGCGCAGGGCCGACCCCTCGGAAAGCTGCAGCCGCCCGGACAGCCGGGAGAGCAGATAATCCTGGGGCGACAGCCATGCCGCCGCCTGCCTCCAGAGCTCCGGCCGGTTCTGCCGGCACCAGAGGATTTTGGAAAAGCCGTTGAAGGAAACCACCGGGCAGCCGCTGCGGCGGTAATATGCCGCCGGATCCACGCCGCACGCCCGATACCCCTGCGCATCCGCCGCCCGCTCGTCGCTGTCGCAGAAGGCCGGCGCCAGCGGACGGCAGTCCGAATCCACAGGAATCATGGTGCCCCGCTGATGCGTCACGCCCAGGCCCGCCGCCACGGTATCCGGCGGCAGCTCCAGCGCCTCCAGCGCAGTGAAAAACGCCTGTTCCAGATCCCGTGCCTCCAGCTCCTGAACGCCGGCCGCCAGCCGCCGGCTGTATCCGCTGGCACTCTGCGCAATTACCGCGCAGTCCGGCAGGCGAAGCGCCAGAATGCGTACGCCGTGGGTGCCGGCGTCCGCCCCCAGCACCACCTTCCGCTTTCCGGCCATACCCTCAGGCCTCCAGATCCAGGCCGACCTTCAGGTTGGCTCCCTTGCCGTACAGGGCAATGGCCTCCTCAATCCGATCCAGCGGCAGTTCCCGGTTGCGGATCAGCTTCGGGTCAAAGATGCCGGACGCCAGCAGCTTCAGCGCCTTCTCCCCGTGCTCTGCGCCGAACCCCACCGTGCCGGTCAGATTGATCATATTATAATGGATGAAGTTCATGCTCACCGTCAGCTCGTCCGCCTTGACATCGGCAGAGGCAAACAATGCCACCGTCCCCTTTTTGCAGACCATCTGCAGGGCCTGCTGCGTGCAGGGCCCCTGTGCCCGGCCGCCGGAGGTCACAAAAACCCTGGAGGCGCCGAGGCCTTCCGTCTGCGCCCGGATCACTGCCACGGGATCCTGCTCTCTGGAGTTAACCGTGCCGGTGGCTCCCAGCTCCCGCGCCACCTGAAGGCGCGCAGCATCAATATCCACACAGGTGATGCTCCGCGCGCCGTTGTACCTGGCCGCCACCACATGGAACAGGCCCATGGGGCCGAGGCCGATGATCACCACATCGTCTTCAGGCCCGACGCCGGCGGCGTCCACGCTGTGCACCACGTCTGCCAGGGGCTCCAGCAGGCTGCCGGCTTCCATGGAAAGCCCCTCCGGCAGCTTCATCACACAGGAGGCAGGCGCTTTCAGGTGCGTGGCAAAGCAGCCGCCGACGCCGGTTTCATGGTAGAGCCTGTCGCAGTCCCCGAAGTTTCCGGCGGACGCGCCGATCCCCAGCAGATTCTGGCACATATGGATCCTGCCCTGCCGGCAGTAGGCGCATGTGCCGCAGGCAATCATGGGCTGCACGGCCACGGCGTCCCCCGCCCGGACCTGCTGAACGCCTGCGCCGACTTCCGTGACAACGCCGGCGGCTTCGTGGCCGAGAATATACGGCCCCGTCTCCCGGAGCGGCGCCTCCACGTCAGGCTTCAGGGCGTGATATTTCTTGATATCCGTGGGGCAGAGGGTCGCCTTTTTCAGGCGGACTATCACTTCGCCGGGCCCACAGTCCGGCAGCGTAATCTCTTCGACCCGGATCGTCTGCGGTGCATAAAGCAGCGCTGCTTTCGCCTTGATCATATCCCGCGCCCCCCTTACCTGCACAGTTTCAGGAAGGTTTCGCGGTCGCCGTGGTAGGTCAATGCCTGAAGCCCCCTGACTGTGGCGGCAGGGTCGGCGCTCTGCCAGACGTTCCGGCCGAACACCACGCCGGAGACGCCGCAGCGCAGCGCATCCTCAATGGTGCCGGCCACCTGCTCCGCCTCCGCCTTCGCACCGCCGAGAATCGCCACAGGCACCGGGCAATTGTCCACCACGGCCTGATATTCCTCCGGCGTCCCCATATAGTCGCACTTGACCAGATCGGCTCCCATCTCCCCGGCCACGCGCGCCATATCCGCATACAGGGAGACGTCCCGCTTTTTCTCCGCCGTCAGGCGGGAACCCCAGGTGGTGGGCTCCACAATCAGCGGAAGGTTCCACTTGCCGCATTCCTCCGCCAGGCGGGTGATGTACTGCTGGTTATCCGCCTGCGCCTCAATGCTTCCGTTGCCGAATACCAGCAGCGCCTTGATGGCGTCGGCGCCCAGCCGGACGGCCTCTTCCACGCTGAGGCTCTGGCGCAGCACCTCCATCGCCCCCGGCGCCTGGGGAACCGTGCTGCCGAGAATGAAGTCGGACGAAATCACCAGCGCAGGATCGCCCTTGTGGCCAAACAGATAATTATAGGTACGGGCCATGCCCGCCGACAGCAAAATCGCATCGGGCCCGGCCGCGATGATCGTCCGGATCAGCTGCTCCGGATGCGCCAGGCCGGGCTTGACGCCGCCCTGGCCATGGTCCATGGCAACCATAACCGTCTTTCCGCTCTCATGGAACAGGCGGTTCATCCGCAGTTCCTTATTCCAGTGTCTCATAGCAATCTCCTCCATATCACTCAGTTATCATTGTTCCAGGCGGGACAGCACACGCTGCTGCGCCGCCCGGGCGTCGCTGCGAAGCTTCTGCACGTCCAGTCCCGGAAACGCGCCGTTCCGGTAAACCCACCGGCCGTCAATCATTACATGCCGCACCATGTGCGGGTTTCCGGCATAAACCAGCGTGGACACGCTCCGCCGGGCCGGGGCCGTTTCCGCCTGATCCAGTTCCAGCACAGCCAGATCGGCCTTCCTGCCGGCTTCCAGCGTGCCGATCTCCCGCTCCAGGCCCAGGACCTGCGCGCCGCCGCGGGTAGCCAGATCCAGGGTATCGGCCGCCTTCATGGCCGTAGGCTCGTGGAGCGTCCCCTTCTGCAGCAGGGACGCGAACTTCATCTCCTGGAACATGTCCAGGTTGTTGTTGCAGGGCGCGCCGTCGGAGCCCAGCGACAGCCGGACGCCTTCGGACCGCAGCCGCTCCAGGGGAGCAATGCCGGAGCCCAGCTTCAGATTCGCCAGCGGGCATGAGGCGACGCCCACACGCTGCTCCCGCAGGATCGCCGCATCCTCATCATCAATGCAGAGGCAGTGGGCCAGCAGCAGACGCTCGCCGGTCAGCCCCAGGCGATGCAGATACTTGATCTCTGTCAGCCCGCGGCGCTCCTGCACCAGGCGGCTCTCCGGCCATGTCTCGCAGGCATGGGTGTGGATCAGGCAGCCGGTGTCCGCGCTCACAGAGACCAGCTCCCGCAGCAGCTCCTCCGTGGTGGTCAGGATCCCGCGCGGCATGAACGCGTACCGGATGCGCCCATCCGCCGCGCCGTGCCATGCACGGTACAGCTCCATAGCCCGCTCCAGCGTTTCCTTTGTCGATTCAAAAAACGCCGCCGGCATGCCGCCCAGTTCCTCAGGCGTATCGTTATAATCCATCAGGACCTTGCCGAACACTGCCCGCAGCCCCGTGTCCCGAATGGCCCGCGCCGCTTCTCCCGCATGGCGGACCGACTCCATATCACAAACCGTGGTGACGCCGCCGGCAATCAGCTCCATGGCCCCCAGCATGGCGGAGAGATAGGTGCTTTCAGCGTCGTGCGCCGCTTCCATGGGCCATATCTTATATTTCAGCCAGGACAGCAGGGGCAGGTCGTCCGCGAGGCCGCGGAAGAGGACCTGGCAAAAATGGACATGGGTCTGCACCATACCGGGAATCACCAGCATTCCCTCCAGATCCGCCGCCGTATCACAGGCGGGCGCGGAACCGGCCGGGCAGAAGGCGGCAATGCGCCCGTCCTCCACAATCAGTTCCTCCCGGACCGGCTCGGCGTAAGCATTCTTCAGGATCCAGCCGTTCTTCAGAAGCTGCTTCACAGGCGGACACGCTCCTTCCGAAACACCCGGTACGAGGTGATGGCCAGGACAATCACCGTAATGGCATAGGGGATCATATCGGTAAAGTAACTGGGTACGCCGAATACCTGCAGCCGGTTGGAAATGGCCTGCACAAACGCGAACAGCAGAACGGATCCGAATACTTTTTTCGGCTCCGCCATACCGAAGGCGATGGCGGCCATGGCGATGTAGCCGCGGCCTGCAGACATGTCTTCCACATACTGGGTCAGATATCCCGTGGAGAGGTAGGCGCCGCCGATCCCGATCAGCGCGCCGTGCAGCACCAGCGTCAGGTAGCGGATCCGGGAAACCCGGACGCCGGCGGCCGCCAGGGACTTGTCGTTTTCCCCGGCCGCCCGGACATAATAGCCGAAGCGGGTGCGGTACAGAAGATATCCCACCAGCAGCGTCGCTGCCAGCGCCACCCAGAACAGCACGGACTGGCCGCTGAAGATGGTCCCTGCTGCGGGGATATCCCGGAGCAGGGGGATTTCCACATTGGGAATTCCCACAACCCGCGGATCCGTAAAGGAACCCTTGACGCCGAAAATCGACCGCATCAGATAGGTGGTCAGGCCGGAGCCCAGCACGTTGATGGCCACTCCCGCCACGATCTCATGCGCATGGAAGGTCACGACGAACAGGCCGAAGATCAGGGCGCACAAAATGGTGAAAACCATGGCGGCCAGCAGGCCGGCCACCCAGCTGGAAGTATAATAGTTGGCGACAAAGCCGCTGAAGCACCCCACCAGCATCAGCCCCTCCAGGCCGATGTTCTCAATGCCCGCCTGCTTCGTCAGCAGGCCGCCCAGAGACACATACAGCAGCGGAACCGCCATACGCAGAGTCGCCGCAAACGTGGCGGCGCCCAGCAGGATCTGCAATGCGCTCATTTCCGTGCACCTCCGCTCTCCTGGCGCCTGCGCGCGCGTCGGTGCCCCATGCGGCTGAGGGCCTCATGCAGGGAGCCGGCAAACGAGGTCTGCGCCGCCATAAACAGGATCACCACAGCCTGAATCACCTCGCTGAGTTCCGAAGGGACGCTGGTACTGAGCTCCATGGTGATCCCTCCGGCGCGCAGGGCGCCGAACAGGACGGAAATCGGAACCACTGCATAGGCGTTGAACGCGGCCATCAGGGCAATGGTCAGGCCGTCAAAGCCATAGCCGGGGGAGATGTCCTGCACAAATTTGTACTGGATCCCCAGGACCAGCACCGCGCCGCCCAGGCCGGCCAGGCCGCCGCCCAGAAACATCCCCTGGGTCAGCCGCTTGTCCGCATCGATGCCGGCGTAGCGGCCGAAGGTTTTGTTTTCCCCCTGGATCCGCATTTCATAGCCGAAGGCCGTATGCCGGAACATCAGCGCCACCAGAATTGCCGCCGCAACGGCGATCAGGAATCCGATGTTGAACCGGGTCCCCTGATACAGGACCGGCAGTTTCGCCGCGTCCTGGATCGTCTCAGTCATCCCCAGCGGCGCGCCCTGGGCCTTCAGGGGGTAGTTGACCAGATAGGAGGTAAACAGCTTTGCGATATAGTTCAGCATCAGCGTGGTAACAACCTCGTTGGTGTTGGTTTTCACCTTCAGCACCGCCGGCACCACCCCGTACAGCCCGCCTGCCGCGAACGCCGCCAGCAGCGCCAGCGGAATCAGGACGCCGGCCGGCGCGTGGACATAGATTCCCACCACCGCCGCAGCCATTCCGCCCATATAGAGCTGGCCCTCGGCGCCGATGTTCGCCATGCCCGCCTTGAATGCCACAGCCACGCCCAGTCCCGTAAAAATCAGCGGCGTCGCGCTGGACAGCGTGCTGGCCAGATACCGCATGGAGCTGAAGGAGCCCTTGAGCAGCGCGCCGTAGGCCTCCGCCGGATTGTCCCCGTTGAGAGCGATGACCGCTGCGCCGATGCAGAGGGCCGCCAGCAGCGCCAGCACGGAGGTAACCGGCGCCAGGGCCTTTTTAGACAGCCTTCGCTTCATGGCCGCTCCCTCCTTCCATTCGCTTTGCACCTGTCATATACAGCCCCAGTTCCTCCGGCGTCACCGCAGACGGCGGCAGCGTTGCAACGATCTGCCCCTCATACAGGACCTTGATCTCGTCGCTGAGCAGCAGGACCTCGTCCAGATCCGTGGAAATCAGCACCACGGCGCAGCCGGCATTCCGCATTTTGACAATCTGCTCGTGGATAAACCGTGTCGCGCCGATGTCCACACCGCGGGAAGGCTGGGCAACCACCAGGATCCGGTTGCCGAACTGCAGCTCCCGCGCCACAACAATCTTCTGCTGGTTACCGCCGGAGAGCGCGCTCGCCTCGATCTCATAGCCGTCGGTTTTGATGGCATATGCATCGATCAGCTTTTCAGCCAGCGCGCGCGTCTTCCTGTAGTCGATACAGGGGCCTTTTTTCCATGCCCTGCGGCAGTGGATCCCGGCAATCAGGTTATCGTGAACCGTCCCGGCCAGATCCAGCCCCGTAGTCATCCGATCCTCCGGAATATACGAACAGTGGGCTCTGCGCTCTTTGACGCGCAAATGCGTGATCTCCGTCCCCTCTGCCAGAATGCGCCCGGAAACGGCCGGCAGGAAGCCCAGCAGCGCGTCCACCAGTTCGGTCTGGCCGTTCCCTTCCACGCCGGCAATGGTCAGGATCTCGCCGGGCCGCACATCAAAGGAGACGTCCCGAAGCCGTTCCAGGCCGGCCGCATTCCGCACCGTCAGATTCTGTACGGACAAAAGCGCCTCGCCCTCCGGCAGAACCGCCTTTTCCAGCGGCATGAAATCGGCCGCCTTCCCCATCATGCGCGCAGCCAGTTCCTGCTCGCTGGTGTCCTCCTTCCGAAGCGTTCCCTTGGTTTCCCCGCGGCTGAGCACTGTGATGTGGTCGGCAATTTCCATCACCTCCCTGAGCTTATGGGTGATGATGATCACCGTTTTCCCCTGAGCGGCCATCCGGCGGAGGACAGTGAACAATTCCCGGCATTCCAGCGGCGTCAGCACGGCGGTGGGTTCGTCCAGGATCAGGATCTCCGCGCCGCGGCTGAGCGCCTTGAGGATCTCCACCCGCTGCCGCAGGCCCACGGACAGATCGCCCACCCGGGCGGCGGGGTCGATCTTCAGGCCGCTGGTATCGGACAGTTCCTGCGTATACCGCAGCATCTCCCGCTTGTCCACCGCGCCGAACCGGTTCCGCGGCTCGTGTCCCATACAGATGTTTTCCGCCGCCGTAAAGCTGGGAACCAGCTCAAAATGCTGGTGCACCATGCCGATCCCCAGATGGATGGCTTTATTGGGCGAAGTCATGACAACCTGCTCGCCATTGATCCGGATCTGGCCGGCCGTCGGCTGAAAGACGCCGAACAGGACGTTCATCAGCGTGGTTTTCCCCGCGCCGTTCTCTCCGACAATGGCGTGAATTTCCCCCTTGAGAACGCTGAAATTTACATTGTGATTCGCACGTACCGTGCCAAAGGATTTGCAGATGCCGATCATTTCCACAGCGTATTGTTTTGGTTCCATGCATTTTCCTCCAACAAAAAACCGCGGCAAGGGACCGGCGAGGCCGGTCCCTTGCCGCACGGATTGGGATATTCGGGAATTACTGGAACTCGGTCACCGTGACGGATCCGGAAATAATGTCCTGTTCCGCCTGGTTGACAGCCTCCATCACATCGGCAGGAATCCATTCCTTCATATAGTCGTTGAAATACATCTCCACCCACTTGTCGGCCAGGCCTTTGCGCTGCACCGTATCCAGAGCCTCGCCGTTGACGCAGGCCTGAATGACATCGTAGAAGGAAGCCGTTACGTTCTTGAGCATGCTGCCCATGACGTTTTCCGGGGCCTGCGGGGACTTGTCGGTATCGACGCCGATGCAGTAGAACCCGTTCTCCTTGGCCGCGGCGGAGACGCCGTCGCCGGAATTGGAAGCGGCGGCATAAATGATGTCGCAGCCCTGCTCATACAGGGAAAGCGCCATTTCCTTTCCCAGCGCAGGGTCGTTATAGTTGCCGACATACATGCTGACAACCTGAATTTCGGGATCCACAGAAGCGGCGCCCTGCTCGAAACCGGTCAGGAAGTTGTTGATGGTGGGGCTGTCCATGGCGCCCACAAAGCCCAGCAGTTTCTGATCATTGATGCCCTCCACGTCCGTGCGGGTGGTCATCATGGCGGCCATCACGCCGGCCAGATAGGAGCCCTCATGCTCCTGATAGGAAACGGAGATGATGTTGTCGCGCTCAATCGCGCAGGTGCCGTCGGCATAGACAAACAGGACGTCCGGATAGGCGTCGGCCATTTCCTCCAGATAGGAATCGAACTGATAGCCGGGATTGACAAAGACCAGATCGTGGTCGGCACAGGCCGTCTGCAGCAGTTCATAATACAGGGAAGGGTCGTCCTTTCCCTCCAAAATCTTATATGAGACCCCGAAGTCCGCCTCCGCCTGAACCAGGGCCGCCTCGCCCATGTCGAAGATACCCGTATCTCCCAGGGAGCCGGAACAGACCATGGCGACGCGAAGGTCACTTCCCGCCGCTTCGGGTGCAACAGTACCGTTGTTTTCCGCGGCGCCGGGCGTTTCACTGCCGGCCGTACCATCCACCGCGGGAGCGTCTGAGGGCGTCTCTTCCTTGGCACAGGCGGCCAGTGAGAAGAGCAGGGTCAGCGCAAGGAGCAGACAAATGAGTTTTTTCATATTTCTTTCCTTCCCTTTGTTAAAATCTATGATTTCTCAGCAGAGCCCGAGAAATTCACACTTCAGCCGGTTCTTCCTCTGCGACCATCAGTTCAATGCCGCTGTCCTCGAAAAACCGCATATACTCATCCGGCGGAACACGGTCCGTAATCACAATATCGATGTCCTCCAGCCGGGCCGCCCGGAACATCTGAATGGTTTCCAGCTTGGTGGTATCCGCCATCAGGACTCCCACTTTGGAGTGGGCCAGCATGATCTGCTTAAGCGCCGCCGCATCCTCGGTGAACTCCGTGATGCCGCGCTTCAGGCTGACGCCGCCTGCGCTGACAAAGGCATATTTGCAGTTGATGCTCTCGTAAAACGCCTCCGCCTTCCGCCCGGTCAACGTCTGAAATCCGACGTCCAGCTCGCCGCCGGACACATGGATCGACGCCGCGCCCCTGCAGGCCTTCATTGCAATCAGAAGCGAAGAGGTGGCGATGGTAATCCGTTTGGAGGCCAGAAGCTTTGCAAGCTCCAGGATGGTCGTCCCGGAATCCAGCAGAACCGAGTCCCCATCCTGCACCAGCTGGCTGGCCATCGCCGCCATCCGCCGCTTGGCTGCGGGCATATTGGCCGCCCGAACCGGAATGGACTGCTCCACCAGCAGCCCTTTGGCCAGGCTCACGCCGCCGAAGCACCGCTTGACCACGCCTTCTTCTTCCATTTTGTTCAGATCCCGCCGGATCGTCATCTCGCTGACGTCCAGCTGATCGGACAAATCCTTTACCGCCATGGTGGGCTGCTGATTCAGAAGCCGCAGGATATCCTCGCGCCGATTCATATACATAAAAAACCCTCTCCCACCTGTTCGAGTTTGTGATTGTTTCATTAAGTGAAAATAACATATTTGAACATCTAAAAAGATTATAGGATAAATCCATGAATTTGTAAATATATGATTCCCACATTTTTTACATCCGACAAATCTCGACCTTTGTGTTTGTTCACAATTTACAGAATTTTACCGTTCTTTTCCCGGATTTGCTCCGTTTTTATCGATAATTTTGTATCGGTATCCGCAATCCCCTCCCAATTTCCGCATCCGCACGCGCTAAAAAATATTTTTTATGCTTTCGAAATTTTGTTTGAGTTTGTTCGAATTCAAAAAAACTTGCCATTTCCCGCTCCTCCGTGTATACTGAACTCCGGGAGGGGATTTCGTGCTGATGCAAACTGTTTTTCTGGAATATCCGCTGACGGTGCAGGCCCATTGGGTCGGCGGTGATCTGACTGTACTCTGTACCGGCGGCAGCCGGCCGCACCTCGGCGGCTGCGCCATGGCCGTCCCCTACCGCCGGCCCGGCGGCTGTTCCGCCGCCGTTTCCTCTCTGGCTGCCCCCGGGCACCAAGACGCCGTGCTGGCCGGCGCCGCAGCCGGCCGCCTCTGCCGGCGGCTGGGCTGTACCGTACTGGTGCAGTGCGGCATCCATTACGACAATCTGGCCCCGGAAGCGCTGCAGGAGCTGCAGGCCAGGGTGCTGGACCTGTGCGATCAGTTGGGAGGACCGGCATGAAACAGATCCTTGTGGCCATCACCGGCGCCAGCGGCGTCATCTATGGAATCCGCCTTCTGGAGGCGCTGCAGTCGTGCGGGGACGCAGAGACGCACCTGATCCTCTCCCCGTCTGCAGCCTGGAATATCGCCTATGAGACAGACCGGACCGCCGGCGATGTCGCGGCGCTGGCGGATCACGTCTACGGCTTCGACCACCTCTGGGATGCGCCGGCCAGCGGCTCCTTCCCGATGGACGCCATGGTCGTCTGCCCGTGCAGCATGAAAACCACAGCTGCCATCCGGATTGGCCTGGCCGACAATCTGATCACGCGGGCGGCGGATGTTACAATCAAGGAAGGCAGGAAGCTGATCCTCTGCCCGCGGGAGACGCCTCTGAGCGCCATCCATCTGGACAACCTTTCCTATCTGGCGCATCTCGGCGTCTGTATCCTGCCGCCTATGCCCGGATTTTACGGAAAACCGGACAGCGTGGACGATCTGATCCGCCACCATACCATGAAGGTTTTGGATCAGCTCCGGCTTCCGGTTCCCGAAGCCCGCCGGTGGACAGGCGCCGGGCCGGCGGCAGAATAAGGCGGACGCGCGCAGGCCCGGCCCGCGGCTTCCTTCCGGCCCCGAAGGCCGGCCTTCGCCTGCGCGCCGGCAAATATCGGAACGGGCCGCCGCACGCGGGTATCCCGAAACGCATCCGCCGCGCCCTGCGGCAGGCCAAAGGCCCGCGGACGATGTCCGCGGGCCTTTGGCCTGCCTGGAAATTCTGTGGAATTTCCCTTCTTTCTGCAATTGGGTTCTTGACAAGCCTTTCCGGGAACCGTAAGCTAAAGGTATCAGATGATACAGGAGGATTTCCCATGAAAAAACGAGTCGGCATTCTGACCTCCGGCGGGGATTGCCCCGGCCTGAACGCAACCATCCGCGGCGTGGCCAAGGCGCTATATCAGCGCATGGGAAGCGACGTGGAGCTTATCGGCATTTCCAATGGCTATGCCGGCCTGATCCGCGGCGACTGGCGTCTGATGCAGCCCCATGAATTCTCCGGCATTCTGACGGTCGGCGGCACCATCCTCGGCACCAAGCGCACGCCGTTCAAGCTCATGCGCGTAATCGGCGAGGACGATGTGGACAAGGTCGCGGCCATGAAGCGGAATTATCAGGAAATGAAGCTGGACTGCCTCCTGTGCCTGGGCGGAAACGGCACCCACAAAACCGCAAACCTGCTCTCCGAGGAGGGCCTCAATATCATCGGGCTCCCCAAAACCATCGACAATGATATTTACGGAACCGACGTCACATTCGGCTTCCATTCGGCCGTGGATATCGCCACCGAGTCCATCGACCGGATCCACACCACAGCCGGAAGCCACAGCCGCTGCATGGTGGTGGAGCTCATGGGCAACAAGGCCGGATGGCTCACGCTGTACGCCGGGATTGCCGGCGGGGCCGACATCATTCTGATTCCGGAGCTGCCCTACGCCATCGAAAACGTCTGCACCGCCATTGAGCGGCGCGCCGAACAGGGAAAGTCCTTCTCCATTCTGGCTGTTGCAGAGGGCGTCTACGACACGGAGGAAGCCCGCATGAAAAAGAAGGAGCGCATTGCAAAACGCGCCGAGCAGGGCTATACCACCGCCACCAACCGCATTGCAAAGCAGATTGAGCAGATGACCGGCTTCGAGGCCCGGGTGTGCGTGCCGGGCCATATGCAGCGCGGCGGAAGCCCCTCGCCCTATGACCGCGTCCTGGCAACGCAGTTCGGCACCTATGCCGCCAAGCTGGTGGAGGACGAGGTCTACGGCGTCACAGTCGCCATGAAGAACAACCATGTGACAGAAAACAAGCTGGCCGATATCGCCGGAAAAACGCGCCTGGTGCCGGAAAGCCACGGGATGCTGGAAGTCGCCCGCCGCATGGGCCTCTGCATGGGCTGAGTCCGCCCGGTTTGTCCCGCATCACACTGAAAAAGGAGCCTTATCATGAAAGCCAAACGCATCCTTTCCCTGGTCTGCGCCGCCGCAGCAGCCTGCACCCTGTACACGCCGGCCGCAGCCCGTTCCGATACCGCCGGCCTTCCCCGGGAGGATCCGGTTCTCTACGTCATGGAGCAGGGCTTGTTCCTGGGCGACGGGGAGGGCCGCTTTCTTCCCGACGCGCCGCTGACCAGGGCCCAGGCCGTAACCGTCCTGGCCCGCCTTGCGCATGTCTCCGGCCGCGACAGCACACATTTTTCCGACGTTCCGGAAGCGGCGTACTACCGAAAAGCGCTGGGCTGGGCTGCAGACAACCACTTGATCACCGGCGTGACCGACACCCGCTTTGCCCCGGATCAGCCCATGACGCATGAGGAGCTGGCAGTGCTGTTTTGTCAATATCTCCGCTGGCTGGGCCGCGGCGACACCTGGGCAGCCTCCGGCCAGGGTACGATGACCCGCGCGCAGGCCGCCGCTGACTTCGCCGCACTGGATCAGCGCCTGCTGCAGCGCGATACCTCCATCCGTACTCACACGGCTTCCGACGGCGTGACGCTGACCGGCAAGCTGGATCTTCCGGCCGGAACGGAGCCGGTCCCGCGGCTGGTGCTGTTTGTCAACGGCTCCGGCCCCAACACCTATGACAACCGGCGTCAATCCGGCGAGCTGGAGTTCTGTTATTTTGACCTGTTCGCCGAGCAGCTGGGCGCCCGCGGCGCAGCGTTTTTCCGCTGGAACACCCGCGGCGTTTCCGTCGGGCAGGAACCGCCCATGTTCGACCGGATCGACGAAGCAGTTTATCAGACCTATCTCCCCTCTACCAGCGTCAGCGATATTGGGGAGTGGATCGCAGACCTTCGCCGGGAGCCGCGGCTGAAGGATGCGGAAATCTGGCTGCTGGGCTGGAGCGAGGGCACCATTCTCGCGCCGCTGGCTGCCAGGGCCTATCCCGATGAAATCAGCGGCCTGCTGCTGGCCGGTTACTGCAATGACCGGATGGATGAGATCTTCAACTGGCAGCAGTCCGGCGCATCTTCCATGATCTTCTACCGGCAATATTTTGACGCCGACGGCGACGGCCGTATTTCTCCGGCTGAATATGCTGCGGATCCCTATGGGGTCGTCGCTTCGGTGCTGGGCGGCACCGCCTTTGCGGAAATCGACCTGGATCAGGACGGCTATCTGACGGCAAACGATTTCGGCCTCCTGCTCGCCCCCGGCCGGGAGGCGTTCTATGATGCGGTCGCCCGGGGCGATGACCAGTGGCTGGCCGAGAATTACAGCGTCCGCCTGACCAGCGGCTGGTTCCGCGCCCACCAGCAGCTGCAGCCGAACCGCGTGACTCTGCCGACGCTGGATCTGCCGATCTTTATCTTCCACGGTACAGGCGACGCCAACTGTGACGTCGCCGGCGTCCGCGCCATTGCGCAAACCTTTGCCGACCTGGGCCGGGAAAACCTCACAGTCCACATCTATGAAGGGTATGATCACAACCTGTTTTATGATCTCTACCCGCTGTACGGCACCATGTCGCAGGCCTTTGAAGATCTGTTTCAGACGCTGGCGCTTTCCTGACGGCCGCAGTTTTTTCCGGAAAGGCCCGCCGCAGAAGATCGTTCTGCGGCGGGCCCCTGCGTTGTCACGGTATTCAGCCTGCCGGCGCTCTGCAGCGTGAATGCCGGCTCCCGGCTGCGTTACAGATCGCGCGCCAGTTCATAGGCGTTCCAAATGGCATACATAATATTGTGCACGCTCTGGGAATCGCCGATATTGTAAACCGGGATCTCCAGCTCCTGCAGCTGCTGATACAGCGCGCAGTCGGACTGGTAGCCCACCGCTGTGATCACCGTATCCGCAGGCAATTCAATCCGCGTCCCCTCCTGCTCAATCACCACCTTGCCCTCCTGCGTATCCACAACGCCGGCGGAGGTGTGCAGGCCGACATGATGGAATTTCAGAAGGTCCATCAGCATGAATTCGTTCATATGCGGGAGCGCCCCGTGGCCGCCCAGCAGCGCAGGCAGAATTTCCACCACCTCCACCTGCTTCCCCTGCTGCGCCAGCCACAGGCCGGTCTCGCAGCCCACAAGGCCGCCGCCGATGATCACAACGTGTTCGCCCACCGGCGCCCTGCCCAGCAGCACATCCTCCGCGGCAACGCCCTGGCGGCCGCCCGGCAGGCTGAGCGTCCTGGCTTTGGAGCCGGTGGCCGTCACAATCACATCCGGCTCATACTGCATGGCGCTCTCTGCAGAAACCGCGGTGTTGAAGCGCACATCCACGCCCAGCAGCTCCAGCTGACGCCGGTACCAGTCCACCAGCTTGTGGTCATTGCGCTTGAAGTGGGGAACGCCGCCGGGGATCAGGTTCCCGCCCAGCTTGTCAGACTTTTCGCACAGAATGACCGTATGCCCTGCGGTCGCAGCCACGCGCGCCGTCTCCAGCCCGGCAATTCCGCCGCCTGCAACCAGGATCCGTTTTTTCTTCCGGGCGGGCGCAATGCCGTAAATGCTCTCCCGGCCGCAGGCCGGATTGACCGCGCAGCTGACCGGCCCGTTGCCGATCCGGCCCAGGCAGCCTTCATGGCAGCCCAGGCAGGGCCGGATTTCATCGAGCCGCCCGGTGCGGATCTTTTCCACATACTCCGGATCCGTCAGCAGCTGGCGGCCATAGCTGACAAGATCGCAGCAGTCGCCCAGCGCCGCCACAGCCAGCTCCGGATCCTCCATCTTGCCCGCCAGAATGACAGGCACGTTCACATTCTGCTTGACAATTCTGCCGAACTCCCGGTAGCAGCCATCCTCAAAATACATGGGCGGATGGTTCCAGTACCAGGAATCATACGTACCGGCGTCCACATTCAGCGCGTCATAGCCCGCTGCAACCAGGATCTTGGCCGCCTCAATCCCCTCGGGGATGTCCTTTCCCGCCTCTTCATATTCCTCGCCGGGCAGGCCGCCCTGCCGCAGCGCCTTCATGCAGCTCTTGAGGCTGTAGCGCAGGCTGACCGGGAAATCCGCCCCGCAGGCCTGCTTGATGCCCTGCACAATCATGGTGGAGACCCGCAGGCGGTTTTCCAGGCTGCCGCCGAACTCGTCGGTACGGTGGTTGAAGAGCTGGATGGCAAACTGATCCAGCAGATACCCCTCGTGAACCGCATGGACCTCCACGCCGTCGAAGCCGGCCCGCTTTGCAACCACTGCCGAAGCGACAAAGCCGCGGATCAGCTGCATAATCTCATCCTTGGTCATCTCCCGGTGCGTCACGGAGGGAATGAAACGGTTGCCCTGTTCGGAGGGCGCGATATTCTTGCTGGTAAAGCCCGGCAGCGCGCTGCGTCCCAGGCCGCCTGTCAGCTGCAGGAAGCATTTGGCGCCATAAGCGTGGATCCGCTCGTTCATCTGATAGCAGCTGTGGATAAACGCAATGGGCATGGTGGTGGGACATGGCAGCCCCACCGCGGGGAGGCCTTCCAGCGTAGTGTCCACGCTGCAGATTCCGGTGATGATCAGGCCAACGCCGTGCCGCGCACGCTCCACATAGTAGTCCTGCAGCCGCTGGCTGAAGCCGCCGAACGCGTCGGCATAGCCGACAGGCCCCATGGGCGCCATGGACGTCCGGTTTTTGATCTTCACTTTGCCGATGCTGACCGGTGTGAAGAGCTCCTTGTAATGCGTCATAAAACAACCTCCTATGATTTCCTGATATTTGCGGCTGGGCCGCCATTTACTTTTCCTTCGTTTGCTGTATAATGGTAGAAAAATGTCGGATCCGCCGCAGCGCGGCGGGGGGAGGAGCGTTTACGATGACAGAGGTGGAACTGAAGGCCGCACTGACGGCGGCGCAGGCGGCGGCGCTGCCCGCCCGGCTGGAGACGCTGGGATTCCAGGCACAGGCCTGCGTACACGA
>JAHZEF010000001.1:5298-9711 GCA_019422005.1 Clostridiales bacterium | reverse complement strand
CGGCAGCAGCCGCGATTTCCGCAAAACGGACGAGGCCCTGCGGCTGCGCAGCGTGGAAGACCTGGGCAGCGGCAGATCGGAAGCGCTGATTACATACAAGGGGCCCAAGCAGGACGACCGTTCCAGCACACGTCAGGAATATGAAACCTCCGTGGGCGATATGACCACAGCCCGGAAACTTTTGTCTGCGCTGGGCTACCGCGCGCTGTTCACGGTGGACAAGACCCGCCGCACCTATACGCGCGACAGGCTGACGGTGTGCCTGGACGACGTGAACTGCCTGGGAAGCTATGTGGAGCTTGAAACCGTTCTGGAGGACGAGTGCGACCGGGACGGCGCCGTGGATGCGCTGCTCCTGCTCCTGGACTGCCTGGGCATCTCCAGAGGCGTCCTGACACGGAAATCCTATCTGGAACTTCTGATCGCTTCGGCCACTGTATAAAAATCCTCAAACGGCAGATACGGCCTGCCCAGTTTCGTCAGGAATTTTGCCAGCACATCCCGGGCAAAAACGGTATCCACAGCCTGCGCCATATTCATGTCCGTGAAGCTGTCCCCGATCCCAATGGCATGGTCGTAGGAATAAAGCGCCATCACATCCGTCTTCCGGAGCAGCTCGTTCCCATCGTCATACTCTGAGATCAGGCGCATCTGCGGGCCGGAAACATCCAGTTCCACTGCATGCATCCCCAGAAGGCGCTCCCGGTAGGGGCCCATCTTCTGTTCCAGGAACTGCCGGATACCGCCGGAGATCACAACCACCGGGATCTGCAGCGCGTCGCAGGTATCGAGGAACTCGTCAAACCCGGGACGCATCGGCACGCTCTGCACATACTCCAGCAATTCGGGCAGCAGGGCGGACGGCGCGCCGTCATACGCCCGGCGGACCACCTGGCTCAGCGTCACCTCGCCGGCGGCCAGCTTCTCACTGTAATACGCAAACTCCTCCGGCGCAATAAACCTGTGCATGGCGCCGGCCAGGGTATCCTCCATGGTGATGGTGCCGTCAAAGTCGGCAAAGACAATGGTTTTTTCCATAGCACTCCTTTTTAAAAAGGGGCAGGGAGGGATCCCTGCCCTTTTTTTCAGTTCATCAGGTCGAAGTTCTTCATCAGATCCGGATTCAGGTAGCCGAGCATGCGCGCCAGCTCCGGATGGTCCTTGGCGTATTCCACCACGGGAATCCCCGCCATGGCCGCATCGATGGCCTGGCGCATGGATCTGGCGCCGGCTTCGCTGCCGTCCGGATGGCCGTGGACGCCGCCGCCCGCCGCCAGCATGACGTCGGTTCCGACTGCCTTGACAATCTTTTCCACAGCCAGCTGCGTGGTGCCGCCGGAGCAGGCGTACATCATGGGCTTGATGTTCCACCAGGGCTGCGTGAAGAACTTGAAGCAGCGGTAGAACACCTTGAAGCTCACCGGGAATTTGCCGAAGGGATGGCCGTTGATCTGGAAATCGCCGCCGGCCAGCCTGGTAATCTTGCCGATCAGCAGCTGCGGCGCAATCCCGGTGTAGGTGGAGGCGGCCATGGTGCCGGCAAAGTTGACATGGGCCAGGATGGGCACATTGATGTTGGGGTCTTCCGCCAGCATCTTCAGCGTGTCGAAGCCCGTGGTATACACATTGACCATCAGGCAGTTATTTCCATACTCCAGCGCACGGTATGCATTCTCGCGGACCTTGCCGGTCTCGTCGGAGATATTGACGGCATACAGGCTGTGTTCCCCGGTCTCCTCATAGACGCGCTTTTCCGCCGCCATGAACTTGGTGACGCGCTCCTTCAGCGGGCAGAACGGCCCGTCGGCCAGCATCAGCTCGTCGTCCTTGATCACGTCGACGCCGCCCTTGCAGGCACGATAGAAGAGGTCGGCGCCTTCGTCCGGCGTCCAGCCGATATTGGGCTTGATCATGGCGTTCAGCAGCGGACGGTCCGGCACGCCCAGCAGGTCGCGCAGGCCCTGCAGGCCGAATTTCGGCCCCTGGAACTGGGCGATAAACTTTTTGGGGAACGCCACATCCAGCAGGCGGATCATGCCGGAGGCGGAAATGTTGCCGAACAGGATCGTCATCAGGGCGGACATGGAGGTGTTGAAATTGCGCATGGGGTACGCCACCTGGATGATATACATGGGCGGCTCGTCGGACTGGTAGTCGCAGCCGACGTCGGGAACCTCATACAGGGCCACCAGCTTGGAGCCGAAGCGGGGCGTCTTTTCCATGGAATCGGCCCCGACCTTGATCCACGTGCCCGTGGTCTGCTCATCGGCAATGGCCATGGCCAGCTTTTCAATGTTGGAGGTTTTCACTTTTGCCTGATAGGTGGCGATCACATAGTCGTCGTCGAATGCAACCTCGGGAAATGCGTACGTCAAATTTTCTTCATCCAGTCTGCGGATCATAAACTGTTCCTCCTGTATCAAATATAGTCTGTGCGTTTACCGTTCAATGTTGCGGAACACTTCGTCGAAGGCGGAAAGCGTCTCGGCGATGGTGTCGTCGTTGTCTGCCATGCTGGTATAAATCCGGGAGCCGGCCAGAGTGATCACGCCGTTGGCCGTCAGGGCCGCGCCGAACTGCTCAATGTAATGCTGCCGTTCCGGGATTTTCTTGAAGATATCCGGATCCTTCACGCTCAGGTACATGACGCCGGAAACCTCGAAGTGGACAATGGAACCCAGATTCCAGGTCACAAACGGCAGATCGTATTTGTCAATCAGCTTCTGAATGCCCGCGCACAGCTTATCTCCGTTGTCGCCGGCCTTTTTGGCCGCATCGGTGCGGAGGATTTCCTCAATGGCATAATACCCTGCAGCGCAGGACATCGGATTTGCCGTCAGGGTGCCGCCGACATAGGCCTTTTTCTTGCCGGCCTTGACGCCTGCCGCCACGCAGCTCATAATATCCGCCCGGCCGCCGATGCCGCCGGCCATGGGGTATCCGCCGGCCACAATCTTGCCGAACACGGTCAGATCGGGTTTCACGCCCAGATATCCCTGCGCGCCACCGGGGCCTGCACGGAATGCGGTGACAACCCCGTCAAAGATCAGCAGCGCCCCGAATTCGTCGCACAGTTCACGGACCCTGGCGTTGTAATCCCGGTCCACCAGGCGGGTGCCGCTCTCCGGCCCGAAGGGCTCCACCACAACCGCCGCGGTGCCGCCGTGCTTCTCGTTTTCCTCCAGCGCCTTGCGGAGGCTCTCAATATGATTGGGGAACGCCTCTGCGGTGGTGCTGGATACCGTTTTCGGGATTCCATGGGCTTCATATGTCTGCGTATAGGGAATGTGCAGGGAGTAAACCAGCTGATCCGACCAGCCGTGGTATGCGCCGCCGACCTTGATCACCCGTTCCTTGCCGGTGAAGGTGCGGGCGATCCGGATGGCGACCATATCCGCCTCGGTCCCGCTGGCCAGGCACCGGTACAGCTCCACGCTGGGCATGCACTCCTGAATCAGTTTGGCAAGCTTCATCTCATATTCATGGAACAGGCCGGTTACGGGGCCGGAGTGGCGGACCACCTCCCAGACCTTCTCATTTACCGGGCCGTAATTGCTGCCCAGCAGCGTGGGGCCGCCGGCCTGGAGATAATCGATATAGCGGTTTCCGTCGATATCATACAGGTAGGCGCCGTCGGCGCGGTCAATCACCAGCGGAAACGGATAATTAAAGGCCAGATTATGCTGGACGCCGCCGGGAATGTACCGCTTGGCCTCCTCAATCATGGATTTGGAACCGGCGCACTTGGTCTCAAAATAGCTCAGATACCGGTCCATGGCCTCCTGCCGGATGGGAAGCAGCGGGCTGTTGACCAGGCGGTCCATCTTTTCATTGACTTCCTGTACATTGGGCCAGCGGCTGACCCCATATTGTGCGTTCATATTTGTTTCCTCCATTCGCTTATTTCTCGGACAGTTTGGATTCTTTTGCTATCAGCATGGGAACCATACACGCAGCCGTGATGGCCACCAGCACAATCATCATCAGGCGGTAATTGCCGCCGAACAGCCCGGCGCCGCCGATAAAAACCGCTCCCGCCACGTTTCCGGCAAACATCAGCAGCCCTTCCGAGGTTCCCTCGGAAGTCGGGTAGGTCTCCTCCGCGGCAAAGGTCATCAGCAGCGGTGCGGAGCCTACGGTAAACACGCCGTACAGCACGGCGGCCACCAGGATCGCGCCGAAGCTCTTCGTCACAATAAACAGCGCCAGGCCGATGGCGCCGATCACGTTGGACGCAATGGCATAGGGCAGGCGGCGGCGCTTCCGGTCGCGGTCCGAGATCATGGAGATCACCAGGCTTCCAATGATGCCGGCCGCCAGTATGACCACGCCGGCCACGCCAACCTGCGTGGCGTTTACCGCGTTGCCGCTGCAGGTTTTCAGAATCGGCTCGATCATGGTAAAGAAAATATT
>JAHZEF010000001.1:4692-5288 GCA_019422005.1 Clostridiales bacterium | reverse complement strand
GAAGGTCCCCAGGAGGAAGAAAAACACCACCAGAATCAGCACAAAATTGCGCCTCTTCATGGCGCTCCGGATCCCGTCCCGGAAATTGTCGCGGACGGCGTCCTCTTCCGAGCAGGGAGGCGTGGGCGGCTTTTCCCGAACCAGCGCCACAAACAGCACCGCAGTCACCACGCCGATCACGCCATAGGTCAGCAGCATGGCCCTGATGCCCATGCCTCCGTCCAGCAGCAGCGGCGTCAGCAGCAAGCCGACGCACATTCCCACATAGTTGCACAGCATGCCCACACTGTTGGCCGTGGCCCGCTCGTTCTCCGGGAACCATTTGCCCGCCACCAGGCCCGGCGCATTGAGAATGAACGGCTGCGCCACGGCAAACCCCACGGTCGTGGCCACCACGGCGGCGTAGCTGTCCCCGAAGATGCCGCGCAGCAGGCTGCAGATCCCGGTGAGCACCACGCCGAACCCCACCGATTTCCGGAAGCCGGCCCGTTCAAAAATGGCCATGACCGGCACGGACAGCACAATCATGCCGACCATGAAAATCACCGACAGCAGGCTGATGGCGCTTTCGCCCGCCTGCGCATCCGCAAAGCCGT
>JAHZEF010000001.1:1440-4682 GCA_019422005.1 Clostridiales bacterium | reverse complement strand
CTGCCACGCCTCCGTGGTAATGGAGAAGAAGGTGGTCCACATCAGCTGGATGACAACGGTGGCCAGCCCGTAAACCGCCAGGACAACCCACCGGTAGGAATACACCCGGTATTTGGTATCAACCATGCCTGACACCCGCTTTCTCAGAGGCACAGGCGGCGCCGTTCAGTGCGGCGTAGGCCTTCTTGTTGTTTTTGTAGAGATCCTTGAACACCGGGAACACGCGGTCATAGGTCCGCGCATGCTCCGGATCGGGATGGTATGTAGCGCGTACTTTGATGATCTTCTTGATATCCTTGATATCCGGGAGCATGCCGAACCCCACCGCCATCAGCGCCGCTGCGCCGGTCGCTCCCACCAGGCGCGGGTTTTCAATGGTTTCCACCTCGCGGTTGAGCACGTCCGCCAGGATCTGGCAGATATCCGGCGAAATGGCGCTGCCGCCGGTGAACCGGACCACAGGCCGGGTCTTGAAGGTGGCCTCGCTGGCCTCCAGCAGCCAGCGCATATGCATGCATACGCCCTCGATCACCGCCTTGACCAGATCGCGTCCGCGGGTGCTCAGATCCAGGTTGAAGAACAGCCCGCGGGCGTTCGCATCCTCAAACGGGCAGCGGTTCCCGTGCATCCACGGGGAGAAAATCACGCCGTTGCTGCCGGCAGGCACCTCACGGATGTAGTCGTCCAGTTCGGCGTAGCTCATCTCCGGCAGGTCAATCCGGTCTTTCACCCATTCCATGCACTTGCCCGAGGTATCGACCTCCGCCACATAATTATAAGTCGTGGGATCCGACCCCGGCAGCGTGCCGATCAGGTTCCCGATGTCCGTATGCAGGCGGTCCACGGTGGTTTCCACCCAGCCGGAGGTGCCGGAATACACGTTCACATCCCCCACCTCCAGGCATCCGCCGCCAACCTGGCACAGGCTCACGTCGGTGCCGCCGGAGAAGACGGCCGTGCCGGGCGCCAGCCCCAGTTCCTCCGCCGCCGCCGGAAGCAGGCTGCCCACCTGGTCTGTGGAGGCGCAGAGCTCCGGCAGATGCCGCATCTCCACGCCGATCATGCGGCACAGCTCCGGGCTCCAGCAGTCATGCTTCACATCATAGAGGAACGTGGCGCCGGCCACATCGCGGCTGGCCTTCATCACGCCGGTGGCGCGGCAGGCCAGGTATTCCTTGGCGTCCAGCCACTTATACGCCCTTTGGAAAATCTCCGGCTCGTGATCCCGCACCCAGAGATATTTCCAGACCGGGTCCTTGGAGCCGAAGGAGCCGGCGCCGGTGATCTTCAAAAATTTGAGAACTTTCAGGATGTTCAGGCCTTCTACCTTCAGGCCGGTGTTCATGCAGCGGTTGAACTGGAAATCCGCCCGGGTATCCATCCAGCTGATGCAGGGCCGGAGCGGCGTTCCCGCTTCGTCCACCATGATGACATTCTGCATCTGTGAGCAGAAGGAAATCCCCTTGATCTCCTCCTTTGCAATCCCGGTCTTTTCCAGAAGCCGCTTCGTGGTCTGCCCCATCGTATCCCACCATTCGGCGGGATCCTGCTCAATGCTGCCGCCGCCCAATACCCGGAGCGAATAATCGGCAACCTCGCTGTCAAGGAACTGTACGCTCTCCTCTGCTGAAATTTGGAACAGGCAGGTCTTGATGCCCGTCGTTCCGACATCGTAGGCAATCACTTTGTATGACATCTGCGTTCTCCCCTTTACTCTGTGTGTGGTGTTCAGGTTATCAGGGTTTCATGAAATTATTATACTCTGTTCCAAAAATAAGGTCAATCATATTTTTCATCTTTTATCCATTCCGATTGGGAAATTTTCGCTCGAAATTTGTATAGTTTTCACAAAGATCGCGAACAGAAATTTCCTGCAGCTCTTTGGCGGCAACGGTTGTCAAATGGTACAGTTTTCGATATAATAGAAAAAAACGGCGGTTTCGGTACAGAACCGCCGCACTTTCCAGGATAACTTCCGCCTTTTGCGGCGGAAACGGCCGAAAGGTATCACTATGATGAAAAAGCAAAGCAGACGGGAACTGAACAAAATCCAATGCCGCCAGCGGATTCTGAAGGCTTCGCGCCAGCTGTTCAGCGCCAAGGGGTATGAGAATACCACCATTGAGGATGTGGCGGAACGGGCGGAAATTTCCAAGGCGACGCTGTATAACTATTTCCCCAGCAAGGACAGCCTGCTCATGGGAATTGCGGAAGCGGAGCTGGAGGATATCCGGCATCTGATTTCCGTGGAACTGCGGGAGGAGCCCAGCGCTGTGGAAAAACTGCGCCAGGTACTGCGCACGTTTGTCCTGGACTCGATCTCCTACATTTCCCTCTGCCGGAAAATCACCTACCTGAATTCCTGCGAGGAAAGCGATCTGTTCGCCACCCGCCTGGAAATGGTCAAAATCCTGCGGCAGCTGGTGCTGGAAGCCCAGGATCAGGGGGAGTTCAGCAGCGACGTCAGCGCAGACGACATCGTGGACATGGTGATGGGCATCTACCTGATGTCCCAGTTCCAGTGGCCCCAGATCGCCAGCTATTCCGAGGCGTTCTGCGTGGAAAAGCTGGACCATTTCTTCCGCCTTTCCCTGTCCGGCGTGCTGGCGCCCCCGCGCGCGGCCGGCAGGCGGGCCGGGCCCGCTCCCATACGGTAAACGCCAGGCCGGCCGGCAAGCAAATATGCTTGCCGGCCGGCTTTCCCTTGTCAAAACAGAGCTCCGGGGCCGTCCGGGATGCGCAGAAGTCGAAAAGCTTCCCGCGCATCCTCCGCCGCTTCCCTGCAGGGGCCGTTTTTCCCGTGCCCCGCCGACCCCTGTTAAAACAGGGACTTCATGGCTTCAAACAGCCCATTGGCGTCCATGCCGCTGCGCGCATACAGGAATTCCGGCGTGGCGATGGGAACAAACGCATCCGGGCAGCCGCGGCAAAGCAGCCTGCACGAAATCCCGGCCTCGGCAATGGTCGCGCCCACCAGCTGCCCCAGGCCGCCCAGCAGATTGTGATCCTGCGCGGCCACGACCCGCCCGGTCTCCGCCGCGGCCAGAACCGCAGCGCGGTCCAGCGGCTTGATGGTATGCATATCCACCACGCGGACCCGCTTTCCCAGTTCCCGCTCAATCCGTTCGGCGGCCTCCATGGCAAAATGGACCATGATCCCGGTGCAGACGAACGCGCCGTCGTCCCCCTCCCGGGGCACCAGGGCCTTGCCGATTTCATAGCGGACATCCGGGGCATACAGC
>JAHZEF010000001.1:0-1430 GCA_019422005.1 Clostridiales bacterium | reverse complement strand
CATACAGCGAATGCGTGGCCTCGCGTCCCATGCGGATATAGACCGGGCGGTTCCACTCCATTGCCGCCTCCAGAACCTGGACCATCTGGAAGGGGTCCCCCGGTTCAATGACCGTCATGTTGTTGCAGGCCACCATCAGGGCGGAATCCTCCAGGCCGCAGTGGGTACAGCCGGACGCGCCGTTGGAATAGCCTGCGCCGTTGCCGATGATGATGACCGGCAGCGCCGAATAACAGATATCCGTGCGCACCTGCTCATAGCAGCGCATGCTGGCGAAGGGCGCAAAGGCGAAGCACAGCGGCTTGAAGCCCTCGTGCGCCAGCCCTGCCGCCGTACTCATCAGGCTCTGCTCGGCGATACCCACGTTGTAGCACCGGTCGGGGTATTTTTCCCGGAATACCCCAATGCGGGACGAGACGTCCACATCCGCCGTCAGTACCAGCATATTGTCATACCGGTCGCCCAAATCCCCCAGGCATGTTCCGACCGCGTCGCGCAGACTGAACAGATCGGTAATGCTGATTGTCATTCCACTCATGCGATCGCACCCCATTTCTCCTCGTAAGCCGCAGTCAATTCCTCCCTTGCCTTTTTCCAGTCCTCCTCGTTGATGCAGCCTGCATGCCAGGCGGCGTTGTTTTCCATAAAGCTGACGCCATGGCCTTTGACCGTGTGTCCGACAATCACGGTGGGCCGGTCGCTGTCCGCCGCCGGCAGGCTGTTGACCGCGTCGAGGATGGCGCCCATGTCGTGTCCGTCCAGCTCCAGCACATTCCAGCCGAAGGCCCTCCATTTCTCCGCAAAGGGCTCCAGAGACAGGTACTGCTCCGTCGGCCCGTCAAACGACATGCCGTTCCGGTCTGCAAAAACCACCAGGTTCCCCAGCTTGTAATGATGGGCAAACAGCGCCGCCTCCCAAATGGAGCCCTCCCCGCATTCCCCGTCGCCGACGACGCAGTATACGCGGCTTTCCGAGCCCTTCCGCTTCAGGGCGGCGGCGATGCCGCCGGCCACAGGCAGCCCATGGCCCAGAGATCCGGTGGAGACGTCCACATACGGATTTGCCAGATTGCACGAGTGCATGCCGAACCGCCCGAAATCCGTGGCGTACTCCCGGTAGATGTCCTCCACGGCATAGCAGCCGATGGCGGCCTGGCTGAACGAGGTCACAGCGGCCGCGTGCCCCTTGGAGAGCACAAAGCGGTCACGCCCCTCCCAGCGGGGGTTCTTCACATCGTAGCGCATGGCGTACTGCCAGATCGCGGTCATCATATCACACACCGACAGATCGCCGCCGATATGGATCACGGTCTGACGGCACAGGTCCAGCAGCCTGAGCTTGGTATCCAGCGAGGCCTTTTCCAGCCGCCGGATGAGTTCTGTATCAGCCATACATACTTCCTTTCTGCCGGCCGGATTGCAGTGAATCC